>JBIIBX010000064.1:0-7936 GCA_044239185.1 Schleiferiaceae bacterium
CGAATGGCGCGACCTGACCACCGAAGAAGTGGAGGCCCTCTATGCAGCCGTGGCCCACGACTCGTCCGAAGCTCCCACGGCGCCGAAGAAGACCAGCGGCGCGCAACCGAGCCGTCCCAAGCCCTCCCCAATCGGAAAACCATCTTCAGGCGGGAAAGCTGCCGCGAGCGGGAAGGCCGCATCGGGCGCTCGCCCCAAGTCCACCTCATTTGGAGGTGGAAAATCGACGGGAAGCCGGCCCCAGCCGTCTAAATCCGGCCGGCCCGGAGCGAAGCCCGGCGGAAGGCCGGGAGGAAAACCCGGGGGGCGTGGAAAGCGGTGAATAACCGGATAAACCCAATTCCAGATATCCTTAGCCAGCCACCTCGGTAAAATAAATACTTACTTAAACGTTTACTATTGGTAAACTTAGTACCTTTGTTTTACTTTTGACGGGTGTTCAACATCATTCATCAAAAAGCCCTATTGAAATACGCATACCGTCATCCGGATGCAAAAAATAGCCTTTTTGAATGGTACCATACGTTTCAAGAGCAGTCCTTTTCAAACTTTAACGAGTTAAAATCTAGCTACGGTTCAGCCAGCATAATAGGCGACAATAGAGTAATTTTTAACATTTTAGGGAATAAGTATCGACTCATTGTGCGTATAAGCTTTATGTACAAAACCGCACAAATCAAGTGGTTCGGGACCCACGCCGAAAACGACAAATTAGATGCTACAACCGTACAACCTAAGCCGTAACACCATGGAAATTCGAATCATCCAAGACGACACACATTACCAAGAAACACTCGACCGAGTGGACGCCTTGTTGACACTTGAGCCCGATCCATCGAGCCCTGAGGGCGAGGAGTTAAAGGTCCTTCTCCTTCTCGTAAAGGAGTACGAAGACCGCGTATACCCCATTCCTATGCCCGAACCCATTGAGGCCATTCGCTTAAAAATGGATGAATTAGGGCTAAAAAGCAAAGATCTCATTCCAGCAATTGGTAGCAAATCCTATGTTTCTTCGGTACTAAATAGAAGAAAACCCATGACGCTGAACATGGCGCGCAATCTTCACAAACTACTGCACATCCCAGCAGATGTGCTACTGCAATAAGCCGAAGCAAAGAGGCAAGTCCTGTCGTTGCTAATTCTCCATTAACCCTATCAAGGCCGGTGGCCTTTTGCTAGACACGTGTAACAAAAAACCCGCCCCGGCCAAAGCCGGGGCGGGCTGTTCAAAACACGTACGCTTCCGAGAAACGCTTAACGCTTGACGTCGAAGCGGTCCAAGTTCATCACCTTTGCCCACGCAGCGGCAAAGTCGTTAGCGAACTTCTGCTTGGCGTCGTTGGAGGCATAGACCTCGGCCAGGGCGCGCAATTCGGAGTTTGAGCCGAAGATGAGGTCCGCGCGGGTGGCGGTCCACTTCACGGAACCGGTCTTGCGGTCGCGGCCTTCAAACACTTCCTGGCTGGCGTCGGCGGCCTTCCATTCGGTGCTCATGTCCAACAGGTTTACAAAGAAATCGTTGGTCAACACCCCGGGGCGGCTGGTGAATACCCCGTGCTTGGAACCGTCGTAGTTGGCATTCAAAGCGCGCATGCCGCCTACCAATACCGTCATTTCGGGCGCGGTCAGGGTGAGCAACTGGGCCTTGTCAACCAACAGGACCTCGGTGGGGACCGTGTAGGCCTTGGGCGCGTAGTTGCGGAAACCGTCGGCTTGGGGCTCCAACACCGCAATGCTCTTAACATCCGTTTGCGACGCCAAGGCGTCCATCCGGCCGGGAGTGAAGGGCACGGAAACCGGCGTGCCGGCGTCCGCTGCGGCCTTTTCAACCGCGGCCGTACCGCCCAACACAATCAGGTCGGCGAGGGAGATTTTCTTGGCACCGGACTTGGCTTGGAAATCCTTTTGGATCTTGCCGTAGACGGCCAACACCTTCTCCAATTGCGCAGGGTTGTTGGCTGCCCAGGTGCGCATGGGCTCCATTTGGATGCGGGCTCCGTTGGCACCACCGCGGCGGTCGGAACCGCGGAACGTGGAGGCGGAGGCCCAGGCCGTAGCCACCAACTCGCTGTGCGTCAAGCCAGACGCCAGAATGGTCTTTTTCAAGGACGCGATGTCCGCAGCGTCCACCAAAGGATGGTTCACGGCCGGAATGGGGTCTTGCCAAATGAGGTCTTCCTTGGGAGCTTCTGGGCCCAGGTACAGGGACTTGGGACCCATGTCGCGGTGAGTCAGCTTGAACCACGCGCGGGCAAAAGCCTCGTCGAATGCCTTGGAATCCTCCATGAACCGACGGGAAATCTTCTCGTAGGCGGGGTCAAAACGCAAGGACAAATCCGTAGTCAACATGGTGGGCTTGTGCTTCACGTTGGGGTCAAAGGCGTCGGGGATGATGGCGTCGCCGTCTTTAGCCACCCACTGGTGAGCGCCCGCGGGGCTCTTGGTCAACTCCCACTCGTGGGCAAACAACAGCATGAAATACTGGTTGCTCCACTGCGTCGGGGTAGACGTCCACGTCACTTCCAAGCCGGAGGTGATGGCGTCCTTGCCCTTGCCCGACTTGTAGCTACTCAACCAGCCAAATCCCTGGGCCTCAATGGGAGCGGCTTCGGGTTCAGGTCCAACATGCGACGCGGGGCCTGCGCCGTGGGTCTTGCCCAGCGTGTGTCCACCGGCAATCAAGGCGACGGTCTCTTCGTCGTTCATGCCCATGCGGCCAAACGTTTCGCGGATGTCTTTAGCGGCCAAAATGGGGTCGGGGTTGCCGTTGGAGCCTTCGGGGTTAACGTAAATCAAGCCCATCTGAACCGCTGCCAAAGGATCCTCCAGCTTGCGGCCGTCGGAATAACGCTTGTCCTCCAGCCACTTGGACTCCTTGCCCCAGTACACGTCGGTCTCGGGTTCCCACACGTCGGCACGACCGCCTGCAAATCCAAACGTTTGGAAGCCCATGGATTCCAAGGCCACGTTGCCGGCCAAAACCATCAAGTCGGCCCACGAAATCTGGTTTCCGTACTTCTGTTTGATGGGCCACAGCAAACGACGGGCTTTGTCCAGGTTGCCGTTGTCTGGCCAGCTGTTCAAGGGCGCAAAGCGTTGCTGACCAGCGGTTGCACCTCCCCGACCGTCGCCGGTGCGGTAGGTTCCTGCACTGTGCCACGCCATGCGGATGAACAAGGGTCCGTAGTTGCCAAAATCGGCCGGCCACCAGTCTTGGTTGCTGGTCAACACGGCGCGGATGTCGTTTTTAAGCGCTTGGTAATCCACGCTTTGGAACGACTTGGCGTAGTCAAACTGTGCACCCATCGGATTGGACAGGGCCGAATTTTGACGCAGAACGGTGAGGTCTAATTGATTGGGCCACCAGTCTTTGTTGGTGGTTCCGTTGGGAGCCGCCATTTTGCTGGAACCGGCAGCCGCCGTGGCGGGTTGGGCCACCGGGCATTCCGTAGCAGCCGCGGTCTTCGCGGGTGCCACAGCCTTAGCCGGCTTTCCTTTTTGGCCGTAGGCAGACAGAGCCACCAGGACGCCCAATGCGGTAAGGGTATGTTTCATGGGAGTTAGATTGGATTTAAACTTGGATCTTGTAAAGGTATCCCCCTCGTTCTTTTTGGGGTATTGAGGGACTCAATCGGGCATTGATGGGTTCTATCAATGTCCCAGGACTTCTTAGAAAGGTACGGCGCTAAGAACCGAAAACGGCTCAGCACATCTTATTGTTGGCTCACAAAAGCGATGCGCTCCAAAATCCGTGGACTGTCGCTGATTGGAATTCGCTTATATTTGTAAAACACAAATTCCATTTGTAATGAACTTCACTCCTTCGGACATCATTCGGGCCGCCCGGCAAGCACGTGGTTTCAGCCAAGAGTACATCGCCCTGAAATTGGGAGTGACGCAGCAGACCTATTCCAACCTGGAAAAAAACCCCGACGGCGCCACACTTGGCCGGTTGCGGGAATTGGCCAAAATCCTCGACGTGGACATTGTGACGTTGATTGGCGAGGCCTCATCCATGGTGCAAACCAACCTGAACCAGCAAGGAGGAAATGCGGCGTCGAGCATGATTTTCAACCAAATAGCTGCAGACCAACAAGCCGCTACGCAAAAGATGCTCGACCACCTCGAGGAAGAAATCGAATTCCTCCGGAAGTTCATTGTGAACCACGAAGGATAATCCTTGCGTCTCCTCTCCTGTTTTATTGCGACCAGCGAAGACGGCTACATCGCCCCCTTTTCGGGCGACCTTTCCTTTTTAGACCGCGCCCAGCTGGAGGGCGAAGACTACGGGTACCAAGCGTTTAAGTCCCGCGTGGACACGGTGTTCATGGGCCGAAAAACCTACGAGAAAGTTGCCGCCCTGGGGCACCCCGACCCGCATCCCGACTGCAAAATGCTGGTATTCTCTGCGCAACCCGCCCCAGCCACCTGGGTGGAAGACGAAAGACGCCATTGGTGCAACGAGCCCATTGCGGACTGGGCCCGTGGCGCAAAAAACAAAAAAGGACAGGGCCTGTATTGCGACGGCGGCGCCCAACTTCTTGCAGCCCTATTACAAGCCAGATTGGTAGACGAATTGATTGTAACCGTTGTGCCTATCCCCTTGGGAGAGGGCCTTCCCCTGTGGGACACCCCCGAACGCATGCTGGAATTTGCATGCACCGACGAACGCTCCTATCCGAATGAAGTGATCCAAAAAACCTACCGACTTAAGCCGTCCGAATAGGTTTTGAATTGATTCAAAATCGCCTGCCATCCCGCTTGCTGCATGTCCAAAGGATTTTCAGACTCCGGCTCAAACCATTCGTCCACGCGGGTTCCCTCAGCCACCTCGCTCACCTGAATTTCCATGGACCGACCGTCGCCCAGGCGGGCCACCAGCCGGTTGGGCTTTTCGGCTTCCAAAACGTCGCCGGTAAAGTCGAATCCAAACGACCCGTCCCGCGCTTCCATCTGAATGCTGAAGGACCCTCCGGCAACTGGGTCAAAGGACGCCGCCGGGCACCACCAGCTCTCGTGGGCAAAATACCAATGAAGCAGGTGTTCAGGGCCAAATAGGCGCTCCCAGACCTCGCCGGAAGTGGCTTTGACCGTGGTAGTAACGTGCAGTTTCATGGGTGCAAGGTACCGAAACCGCGAAAATTCGTCTGCGGGAAATGAGTACCCGTTTTCAGTACTCCAAAATCGCCGATGCCCACGTGAATCCAGCGCCAAATGCAGCTAAACAAAGGGTGTCACCGCGTTGGATGGACCCGTCCCGGACGGCCTCGCTCAGAGCGATGGGAATGGAGGCTGCGGTGGTGTTTCCATAGCGCTGAATGTTGTTGTACACTTGGTCGTCGCGCAGTCCCAGTTGCTGCTGCACGTACTGGGCAATGCGAAGGTTGGCTTGGTGAGGGACCAGACAGTCCAGCTGTTGCGGGGTTTTTCCCGTTGCTTGCAAGGCTTCCTCAATAACCTCCATAAACCGCACCACGGCGTTTTTGAAAATGAAGTTGCCGTTCATGTGAGGGGCAAACAAAGCAGGGTCTGCCTGGGAACGGGCAATTTCATCCATCCAGTGAAGGGCGGAGGGGCCTAACATAGCCAGCTCCTTGGCGTGCTCCCCCTGGGAATGCAGGTGGACACTTTGAATGCCTGCATGACCTTCTTCGGCCCGGGAAACCACGGCTGCACCGGCGCCGTCACCAAAAATTACGGTGACGTGGCGGGCTGCGTCGGTCTTTTCTAGCACAGGGCTTTGCAACTCCGACCCAATAACCAGCACATTTTGGTATTGTCCGGTCTTGACGTAGGCGTTGGCAATGCTCAAAGCATAGAGGAATCCACTGCAGGCATTTCGAACATCGGTTGCTCCCACGTGCGGAATGCCCAACATGGACTGCACCAGAACACCATTGCCCGGGAAATAAAAATCTGGAGAAAGCGTGGCAAAGACGATATGATCCACTTCGGACGCCTCCATGCCCGCGTGTTCCAACGCCATTAAAGCGGCTTGGTGGCCCATGGTAGCCGACGTCCATCCTTCGCCTGGCTGCACCCAGCGCCGGGTTTTAATCCCCGTGCGCTCTTGAATCCACGCATCGCTCGTGTCCATCCATTGGCTCATTTGCTCGTTGGTGACAACGGTAGGAGGCAGAAAATGGCCGAGGCCGCGGAGGTAGGCAGTGTGCATGGTTCGTGGCTTTTAAAGGGTTATAACACGCCGCACTGCCCTTGAGTTCATGTTGGACATGCGGTTTTGTAGCGGCCCGCTTTTTTCTACCTTTCCCCCATGGAACAAGCGAAGTCTGTTTTGATTGCTATTGGCGTCGGTCTCTTGGCCCTGGTGGCCGGGGTTTTGGCCAACATGGGGATTGTAAATGCCGGTGCGGAGATGTGGCCGGTGGACCCCCAATTCAACCTGAAAACCATGGCCGGCTTGGAGGCGGCTCTCCCCACCTTTACGACCGTCCAACTGCTTTATCCCTTGCTGGCACACGCGGTAGGAACCCTGGTTTCCGCCCTGATTGTGGCCCGATGGG
Source organism: Schleiferiaceae bacterium (assembly GCA_044239185.1). GTDB lineage: Bacteria > Bacteroidota > Bacteroidia > Flavobacteriales > Schleiferiaceae > CAMDTE01. The sequence goes on from JBIIBX010000064.1 coordinate 6,525, forward strand.
GCCGGTGGCCCGTGTTTTCTGCCTACCTGTTTGCCGGACTCTTTTTCTTGGGAGGTCTGCAAATGGTGGTCGCTCTTCCCGCGCCGGTGTGGATGGAGATCTTGGACCTGGCGGTGGCCTATTTCCCCATGGCGTGGCTGGCCCTTCGTGCCCAGCGGCGGCTCGCCTAACGACCCTAGCAACGCGCAGCCTGATGCCCCTGGGGGCGCCTTGGGCGCTAACCCCGTTGAATTACCGCGCCGTGGGCGCCTTCACCCAGCGCTGCACCCGTCCGTCGTCGGTGCGCAGACCATACACCCCGGGGCGCAGGAAGAAGGTGTTAGCCTCTCCCGCTTCCGCAGGCCATTGAGCCACCCGCCGGCCGCATTCGTCCAGCACGTCCACGTAGCCCGACTGGGGATCCCAGAATACGCGATCGGAACCTGGATTTGGGTGCACTTTCAAGGAATACTCCTCCCGGTCCAACCCCAACCCCGTCACGGTTAAAACAGCCGTTGACGTGTCTTCCGTTGTGCATCCCAAAGCCTTCAGCACCACCGTGTACGAGCCATTTGCGGTGTAGGTGTGCAACGGAGAAGCGGACGTTGACGTTGCGCCGTCGCCAAAATCCCATTCGTACGATTGGGCGTCCAACGATTGCTGCACAAACTGGACGGTCGGGCCCAGTTGTTGCGCGGCAAAATGCGCTTCTGCTCCCCAGCGGCCCACGTTCCAACGAGGCAGGCTGTCGTACACCACGGTCTCCACCGCATTGCGCACAGCGGCCGCCCAAGCCGGATTCAAGCCCGCGTCGGTTTTGACCAGGGTAGGGGATTTTTGAAACAAGGCGGTGTAGAAGCAAACAGCGGCGGCGTAACTCCCCAGCATCGACGGATGGCTGCCGTCGGCGTCGTACAATTCCAAATTGGGCTGGGTTTGGCGCAGGTACCGCCAAACCGCTCCCACCGGGGAAACCACAGACCGGTTGGAGTCTGCCATTTGCTGGTAGCGCAGTGCCAGCAAGCTGTCCATGCCCAAGTAGGTGCAGACCGGGGGCCAGGCCGCGCAGTTTCCCGCATCGCCGTTCTTGCGGCCCCACGTCTGGTAAAAAGCTACTTCCGCGCAGGGATTGAAAACCAAAATGCTGTCAACCAATGCTTTTGCAAATGGGAAAACCGACGTCGCCACCTGCGTCGGCGGAAAGGACGGCAACTGGCTTTGTTCCTGCAGCACCACAAAATCCCACGGCCCTCCCGCTTTGATTTTCTGCTGGCTGACTGCGTTGGTGCTGTGCCCCTGCAGCGTATATCCGCCTGGGGTGTTGGCATCCACCACGGCCGCATCCCCGGCGGAGGCCGCCACCGACGCAAAGAGCTGCGGCAAGTTGTTGGCCGCCGTGTAGCTGTTTCCCAAGAACAACACCCGCAAGGAGG
>JBIIBX010000029.1:0-11994 GCA_044239185.1 Schleiferiaceae bacterium
GGCCAAAATGCTGTCCAGCCGCTCCGGGAGGTAGCGGGCGTGCCGGTAGTTGGGCACAAGAACAGAAACGGTTGGGAGCGTCGCCATCTCCCAAATTTACGCATTACCTTGGCGGTATGCGGGTTTTGGTAGTAGGAATGCCCAAAAGTGGGACCACCTTGGTGTATGCGCGGCTGGCGGCTGCGCGGGGTTTGGATCCGGACCGGCCGGGTCCCACGGCTTTTTTTGAACCCCAACCCAAGACGAATTGGCCCGAAGGATCTACGGCTAAAGCCCTGTTGGTAGATCCGGAAGGGGGTGTCGGAAGCCGGGTGGCGGAGCCCTTTTCCGGATGGAACGGGGAACAGACGCTGGAGCAAGGGCGTCGTTTTGACCTTCCCATACTGCTCCTTCGTGACCCGCGAGACCGGTGGTTGTCTGCGTTTTTTTACCGCTGGCTGTATGTGCACCGCCCCGAACCGGCAGATTTCCGGCGGGCATGGCGGTTAACCCAACACAAGGAATTGTTTCCGTCGGACCTCTCCTTTTCGGACCTGGCCTGTCCCCGCGGCATGGCCAAGGAACAGTGGGTCCAGGATTTGGCGAGGCGGGTGGATCGCCTTCGCCAATTGGAGGCAGAAGCCCGGCAAAACGGATGGGCGGTTGTGCGGTACGAAGATTTTCGCCGCGGCGACTTCTCTGCCTTGGAGGGACGCATTCCGTCGGATTGGAATCTGACACCCACGGGCAGCCAGTCCGCTAACTTCAGCCACATCAAACGCACGCAGGGGGCGGAAAACTGGAGGCGCTGGTGGTTGCCCCAAGACGAAGCATTGCTGCGCCCCGTATGGCAAGAAGCCTTGGAGGCCTGGGGCTACGAACAAGGCGGGCCCTGGGAATTTGCCCCTTCGCCCGTGCTCTTGCCATCCGAAGGCTCTGGCTACATGGCAGGCTTGTACCACCACGAGAACGGACCCTACGCCACCGGTAAACAGCGGTGGGAGAAGGCGAAACGGAAAATAAAAGGCGTTATTCGTTAGGCCCCCAGTTCCCACTTTGGGGCGAGCCACACGCCGTTGTGCTTGGGAGCGAAGGTGTCTCCCTGAGGGAAATAGAGCCCCTCGTTAACTTCAAATGCCAAGGCTACATCCACGCGGTCCAATTCCACGTCGTTGTCGGTTAAACGAAGCCCCAGGTGGTAGCGGCCGCGCATCAGCGGCAACTGGTCAAAAGACATCTGGATTTTGGCGTGGGCGGGCCAGGATTGACCGGCCCAAAGCCCCGAAGTCACCGGGCTAAAAGGGGCCATGAATTCCCCGTTTTGGTTAAAAAGGCTCAGCCGGAGATTGGGCCGAGCGAGGGGCTGCTCGTTCTTGATGTGAACGTTCAGCACAGCGGGTTGTCCGGCCACCAAGGGGCCGTTCCAACCGAGGTGCGCCACCCACGAACTAAGGGCAAAGGGGGCTGGGGCTGCCGCGGAATCGAGACCCTGGTAAGCGTCTAACACCTCGGCAGTGGGTCCAAACTGCTTGGTTCGTCCGTGGTCCAGCCACAAAACAGAGCCGCACATCCGGCGAATCGTCCCCAAATGGTGCGAAACCACCACCACCAAGCGTCCGTCGTCGGCCAAAAGGGATTGCATCCGTTCGAACGACTGCTGCTGAAAGGCGGCATCTCCAACGCCCAAGACCTCGTCAAGCAGCAAAATGTCTGCCTGCAGTTGGGCGGCTACCGAGAAACCCAACCGGATTTTTTGACCGGAGGAATAGTGTTTCAAGGGCAGGTCCAACTGGCTTCCCACCCCGGCGAAGTCCACTACGGCGTCCAATTGGCGCCGAATTTCGGACCGACGAAGGCCCAGAATTTGGCCGTACAGGTAAATGTTCTCCCGTCCCGTCAATTCCGGATGGAACCCGGTGCCGACTTCCAGCAAACTGGCCAATCGGCCTTGAACGTTCAAGCTCCCGGAAGTTGGGGTGGAGATACCGGAGAGTAAACGCAGCAAAGTCGATTTCCCGGCTCCGTTGGCACCCACCACGCCAACGGCTTGCCCGGCCGTCCAATGCCCGGAAACCGCGTCCAACGCCGTGTGCGAACCAAATTTCTTGGTCAGTTGGTCGAAGGAAATGTGCGGTGTCATACCCAGTCAGCAGCTTTTTTTCCCCACGTGCGAAGAATCAACCAACCGGAAAAAGCCAAGAAAGCCCCCACCGTTGCTGCTGTGCACCAATCCATCCACGTGCGACCCGGAAGAAGGTCGACGTGCAAATACAAGTGGACAGCGGACCAGCCGGGAATCCAGAGAATATATGTCTGAAGCAAACCGGCGCCGCCTGCCAGCAGCGGCGACAACAAAAAAGCAAATTGCGCCAAAAACGGAGTGGCTACGGCCCAGTCTTTCCAACGAGCGGCGGGCAACGCAGTCAATGCCCCCAATCCAAACCCTTGAAGGAGGGCAAGTGCCAAGCTGCCCAGTACTACCAAGACGTCGGCACCGGCAGGCAAGGCGTGGTTTTGGTACAAGCAGAAAAGACTCCAAAGAACCACACCAATTCCTGCATCGACGGACGCCATCAGGGCTTTAGACAAGGGATAGGCGAGGGGAGGCAAGGCCGTTTTGGTGACCAATTCCCGGTTGTGGGCCAAAGAGAGACTTCCCAATGTCCAACTCGAGGAAAAGGCATTCCAGAGAATCCAACCGACCAACCACGAAGAAGCGGGCAGGTCTCGGTTCATGCGCTGCCCAATAAGCGCCAAAACCACGGCCATCGCAACGGGCTGCGCCAAGTTCCAAAGCCTGCCCAGGGAACTTTGGGCGTAACGCGCACGCAGGTCCCGCTCCGCGAGGGTCCAAGCAAGGGCCAAACTGCGGTTGCCCATGTTACGGATGCGTCCCGTCCGGGGTTTCGGGTTCAGGAACAACGGGTATGTCGTCCACAGACCCCTCGTCGTCCAAGAACATCTGGTTGATTTCGTCCATCAACCCGGGCTTGTAGTCGGGGCAATTCATTTTGTCTCGGAGGGATTCCGAAAGGGGTTTGAAGGGAATGACGTACCGCCGGCTGAGTCCGGAGCGTTCCACCGAACCCATGAAATTGGCCCAGATGGGCAACGCAGTGGCATTGCCCGCGCCGCGTGCATCTTTGAAATGCACCAGCGGGGAGGAAGCACCGACCCACACTCCGGCTACAATTTTGGGCGTGTATCCCACAAACCAGCCGTCCGAGTAGTTTTGGGCCGTACCTGTCTTTCCGGCATAATCGCCGGACAAGCCGTAGGCCCGAACGCTGTTCCCGGTTCCTTCGTTGATAACGGCCCGGAGCATATCGGTTAGCATGGCCACGTTGGCGGTGTCCATAACGGCGCGCATGCCGGAGGGCTTGCGTTCGTAAAGAACCTGCCCCATTTGGTCGGTAATTTTGGTAACGGCCAAAGGGGTAAAGGATTTGCCTCCGTTGGCAAACGCGCCGTAGGCGGTCACCAATTCCAGGAGGGAGGCGGTGTTGGCTCCCAGGGCCATGGCAGGACGGTCGTCCATTTCGCCTTTGAACCCGAGCTTGCGCGCCATGCGCACCACATTGCCTCTGCCGGTTTTCATCAGCGCCTCCACCGTGGCAACGTTGATGGACCGTTTGAGGGCTCCGCGCATGGTGTATTCGCCGCCGTACATTCGGTCGTGGTTCTCCGGCGTCCAGTTGACGAATTCGGGGTACGTCTTGAGTTCGTTTTCAAAATACGTACACGGGGAGATGCCTTTTTCCAAAGCGGCCGCGTACACAATCGGTTTGAATGCCGAGGCCGTTTGCCGGCGGGAAAGGACGTGGTCGTAGGGCAGGTACTGGAAGCTTGGGCCACCTACCCAGGCCTTCACGGTTCCGCGCACGGGGTCCAAGGCGACCAATCCACACGACATTAGGGCTTGCGCGTATTTGATGGAATCCAGAGTGCTAAGGTTTTTGCGCTCGTCGCCTTCCTCGGTGTAGGCAAAAACCACCATGGACTTCTCCACCTCCAGGGCCTTTTGAATTTCTTCTTCCGACGCTCCGTCGGCCTTCAAACGCTTGTACAGCGGCGTCTTTTCGATTTCGCGCTGGAGGAAGTCGGGCAATTTTTTCCAGGAAGATTCTCCCCAATGGGCATTGAAGTTGCGCTGAATGCGCTGCATCTGCCGCCAAACCGCTTGGTTGGCAAAGCGTTGCAGGGTAGAGGAGAGCGTCGTTTCAATGATCAAGCCGTCCCGGTCCACGTCGTATTCGGAGCCGTCGGGTTTCCGCAAGGTGCTCAGGATTTCTTCCACTTCCGGACGGATGGCTGCCAAGAAATACGGGGCAGGTTTTTCGTCCTCCAGGTTGTAGTAATTGATCTCCAACGGCTTGGCGCACAATTGGGTGTACTCTTCCTTCGTCAGGTAGGCATATTTCAGCATTTGCCCCAAGACCACATTTCGGCGTTCGCGGGCATTTTCCGGGTTCTTGCGGGGATTGTACTTGGAATTGGCTTTCAACAGCCCCACCAATACAGCCGCTTCCTCCAGGTCCAAGTCGGTCGGCTTTTTGTTGAAATACCGCAGGCTCGCCGTTTCAATTCCGTACACGTTTTCGCCAAAACTGACGGTGTTTAGGTACAACTCCAAAATTTGTTCTTTGGTGTACAATTCCTCCAGGCGTCGGGCCACAATGAACTCTTTTACCTTGGCCAAAACCAAGGACAGGGGGCCGTAATTTTCCCGACCAAAGAGGTTTTTGGCCAATTGCTGGGTGATGGTAGACCCTCCACCCGAGGACTCGTTGCGCAGGATAACGGTTTTCACGACCACGCGCAGCAGCGACCGGCTATCTACGCCGTCGTGTTCAAAGAAGCGAACGTCTTCCGTCGAAACCAGGGCATCGATGAGGTACTGCGGAATTTCTTCCAAGTCCGCCCCGGTTCGGTTTTGCAAAAAGTACTTACCAATCAACACGCCGTCTTCGGAATAGACCTCCGTCGCCAGGTCGTTGCGCACAGACCGGATGTCGTCCCGGGTTGGGATGATGCCAAAAGCCCCCAACGCGATGGACCAAATCAAGACCACCAAAAAGACCGTGCCGGTGACGGCCAGCTGAATTCCTTTGCGGAGCCAGGTGCGGTGCATGCCGGGCCATTGGGCCATTCGTTCGTCTACCGTGCGGTAGGCCGATTGCATGCGCTCCCACAGGCGGGCTACACCCTCCCTAAATTGCTTCCATTTTTCATTCATAACGCAACGCTTCAATAGGATCCAATCCAGCAGCCTTCCGGGCGGGGTAATACCCGGCACCAATACCGACTACCATACACACGCCAAAGGCCAGTCCAATCCAGTTCCAAGGCATAATAAAGGCGCCTCCCATGGCGGCACTCAGGCCATTGCCAACCGCAATGCCCAAAACGGTCCCCAAGGCTCCTCCAAGCAAACTCACCAAAATCGCTTCCAACAAAAACTGCAACGCAATGGTCGATCGGGTTGCGCCCAAGGCTTTGCGGGTTCCAATTTCACGCGTCCGTTCGGTAACGGACACCAACATGATGTTCATCAGGGAGATGCTTGCTCCCAAGAGGGTGATGGCTCCAATGACCGCTGCGGCCAACGAGACGCTGGATAGTTGTTCAATAAGCAAGGCGGAAATGGCATCGCTTCTCCGGATGTTGAAGTCGTTTTCTTCCCCAGGACGCAGTCCGCGCAGGGACCTGAACTGAGCAACGGTTGCCTGAACGCACGGCTCCAATTTATCCGGCTGCGGGGCCATCACTTGAATGGCGTAACTGCTGGATGCATTTCCAAAAAGGCGGTGGCCGGCACGGACAGGCATCAAGACCGACTGGTCCTGCGCCATAAAGGCGCTGTTACCTTTGGGTTCCAAAACCCCCACTACCTGAAACGATTTGCCTTGCACCCGGATGGATTTGCCCAAGGCCCCTCCTTCGGGGAACAACTTAAAGGCCACATCAAATCCGAGCCACGCCACGGATCGGCCTTCGTTGAGTTCTGTGTTGCTAAAGGGGCGGCCTTCTTGAATGCTCAGTCCGGTTGTTTTTAAGTAGGCATTGTCAACCCCCAAAACTTGGACGTTTGGGTTGGTTTTAAGCGCACCGATCGAAACGGTTCCCGTGCCCGAGAATACGTCCGAAATGCTGACGGTTGCTCCGGGATAGTCCATCCTTTGCTGAAACGCCAAGGCCTGGTACAACGGGATTTGCGGCTGCGCTTTTTCTTCCACCCGACGGCCGCCCCCCAAGCGAATGTTCATGCCCCCCGATTGGAGGGTGAAGGTAGAGGCGCCCATCGTCGAAAATTGCCCAGTGATGGCACTCTCCATAGCCGTTGTACTCGTGAGCATGCCCACCAAGGCCATAATGCCAATGGAGATAATCAAACCGGTCAGGACCGCGCGCAGCATGTTGCCGCGCAACGCGCCCAAGGCCATGTTCAAGCCTTCCGTGAAATGGGTATAGGGTTTACTCATGGTATCTAATTACAAAGGTACCGATTTGACAGCACGAATGAACCGGGTTCTTTCCGCTTTCCAAAGGGGTTTGGCTTGTGCTTGATGGGGTTCAAAACAACCGTCCGAGGCTGTGCCGGTGCGTGCGCATCCCGAAAGGACCGCTCGCCCATTTTGAATAGAAAATAACCAAAAAAAGCGACGCTTAACTGAAAAAAATTACGAAAAAACGGCGTTTCGTCCGTAATTTTGCATCGCATCAATCCCCGTAGCCATGTCTGTATTCGACATCGAAATGATCCGTGCGTTTTACGCAACCTACCCCGAGAAAGTAGCTGCCGCCCGGCGCGTTTTGGACAAGCCCCTGACGCTCAGCGAGAAAATCCTCTACGCCCACCTGTGGCAAACGTCGGCTACCGAGTCGTTTGAACGTGGAAAGTCCTACGTGGACTTCGCGCCAGACCGGGTGGCCATGCAAGATGCCACGGCCCAGATGGCCCTTCTGCAATTCATGCAAGCCGGCCGCAAAAAAGTGGCCGTGCCTTCCACCGTGCATTGCGATCACCTGATTCAAGCCCATGTGGGCGCGACGTCGGATTTGCAAGAAGCCGTGAACAAATCCAACGAGGTCTTCAATTTCTTGGCGTCGGTTTCGACCAAGTACGGGATTGGTTTTTGGAAACCCGGTGCGGGCATTATCCACCAAGTGGTTTTGGAAAACTATGCCTTCCCCGGGGGCATGATGATTGGAACCGACTCCCACACGGTGAACGCCGGTGGTTTGGGCATGGTAGCCATTGGCGTGGGCGGTGCGGACGCCGTTGATGTAATGGCCGGTATGGCCTGGGAATTGAAATTCCCCAAACTGATCGGCGTGAAATTGACCGGTAAACTGAACGGTTGGGCTTCGGCCAAAGACGTCATCCTCAAAGTAGCAGGCATTCTTACCGTAAAAGGCGGAACCGGTGCCATTGTGGAATATTTCGGTGAAGGGGCTACCTCCTTGAGCTGCACCGGAAAAGGAACCATCTGCAACATGGGTGCTGAAATTGGCGCCACCACCTCCACCTTTGGGTACGACGCCTCCATGGAGCGCTACCTCCGCGCAACCGGCCGTGCCGAAGTGGCCGACCTGGCCAATGCTGTTGCGGCCGATTTGACCGGCGACGCCGAGGTGTACGCCCACCCCGAAAACTACTTCGACCAGGTTATTGAAATCGACTTGAACACCTTGGAGCCGCATGTAAACGGACCTTTCACTCCGGATTTGGCTACGCCCATTTCGCAGTTGGGTGCTTTGGCCGCCCAAAACGGCTGGCCCTTGGACATCGAGGTAGGTTTGATTGGTTCGTGCACCAACTCGTCGTACGAAGACCTGACCCGTGCCGCTTCCATTGCCCACCAGGCCGCGGAAAAGCATTTGGAGGTCAAAGCAGAATACTCCGTTACCCCCGGTTCCGAGCAAGTCCGTTTCACCGCGGAACGCGACGGCCTTCTTGCCGAGTTCGAAGCCATTGGCGGCAAGGTGTTTGCCAACGCCTGTGGACCGTGCATCGGCCAGTGGAACCGTCCCGGCGCCGAAAAAGGGGAGAAGAACACGATTGTGCACTCGTTCAACCGGAATTTCTCCAAGCGCGCCGACGGCAATCCCAACACCCACGCGTTTGTGGCGTCGCCCGAATTGGTAACGGCCTTGGCCATTGCCGGTCGATTGGACTTCAATCCGCTGAAGGACAAGCTGATCAATAAAAACGGGGAGGCGGTTCTTTTGGACCCTCCCGTGGGCGAGGAACTTCCCCAGCGCGGCTACGCCGTCGAGGATGCGGGCTACCAGGCGCCTGCGGCCGATGGCAGCGCTGTCCAAGTACACGTCAATGCGGGGTCGGAACGCCTGCAATTGCTGGATGCTTTTTCTGCATGGGACGGCCATAACATCGAAAATGCGCGCATTTTGATCAAGGCCCAGGGCAAGTGCACCACGGACCACATCTCCATGGCCGGTCCCTGGTTGCGTTTCCGGGGCCATTTGGACAACATTGCCAACAACACCCTCACGGGCGCAGTCAACGCCTTCAACGGCCAGACCAACAACGTCAAAAATGTTTTGACCGGCGAACACGGCGAGGTACCTGCCGTACAACGGGCGTACAAAGCGGCTGGGGTTCCTACCCTGGTAGTAGGCGACCACAACTACGGCGAAGGTTCTTCTCGGGAACACGCAGCCATGCAGCCCCGTCACCTGGGCGTCAAGGCCATTTTGGTCAAGAGTTTTGCGCGCATCCACGAAACCAACTTGAAGAAGCAGGGCATGTTGGCCTTAACGTTCCAGAACGAGGCCGACTACGACTTGTTCCAGGAAAACGACGCCATTGACTTTGTTGATTTGGTAGACTTTGCCCCCGGCAAGCCTTTGACCTTGGTTTTGAAACACGCCGACGGCACCCAAGATTCCGTCCAAGCCAACCACACGTACAACGACCAACAAATCGGTTGGTTCCAGGCGGGCAGTGCGTTAAACCTCATCAAACTGCAACAGCAAGGCTAAAAAAAATCCTACCTTTCGTCCATGGAACACACGGACGTCCGCGTCAAGCGGGGATGGGTTTTTTACGACTGGGCGAACAGCGCATACACCCTGGTGGTGGGTACCGCTGTGTACCCCATCTATTACGGGGCGGTGATGGAATCCGCCGAGGTTTCTCAATTTGATTTGCCTTTTTTGGGTGCGATTAGCCCGACGGCCGCGTACACCTTCGCCATTGCTGCAGCGTACTTGACCATCAGTATCCTGGCGCCTTACCTCGCGGCCTTGGCCGAGGTGGCAGGGAACAAGCGGAACTACATGCGCACCTTCGTGTACCTCGGGGTGACGGCCTGTGCTTCGATGTTTTTCTTTACGACGGACCGCCTGTGGTTGGGGTTGCTTGCTCCCTATGTGGCCTCCCTGTCGTTTGCAGGGTCTTTGGTTTTCTACAACAGCTACCTCCCAGAAATTGCCGCCCCCGAAGAGCAGGACGAGCTGAGTGCGCGAGGATTTGCTATGGGCTACTTCGGTAGCAGCTTTTTGTTGATTGCTGTGTTGGTGGCCGTGCAAAATCCGCAGTGGTTTGGACCCGTGGCGACGGTCGGATTGGTCACCCGGTGGAGTTTCGTCCTGGTCGCTCTTTGGTGGTTGGCATTTGGCGAGTACGCGTTGGTGCGTTTGCCGCGCGGAGCGGCGCATTTAGAGGGGAAAAAAACGCCACCCCCTCGGCCATCGTCCACCTACAAGGCCTTGTATACGGCGGTTGCAGAACTGCTAACGGACCGCGCACTTCGTCGGTTTGTACTGGCCTTCTTTTTTGCGAGTGCGGGTGTTCAAACCGTTATCCTGATTGCCTCGCTTTTTGGAAGCCAAGTCTTGGGCTTGTCCACCTCGTCGTTGATTGTGACCATTTTGATGATTCAGTACGTCGCAATGGCGGGCGCTTGGTTGTTTGCCCGGATTTCTAAGCGGTGGGGCAATATGGCCACGTTGATCCTGGGGGTGTGCGGATGGATTGCCGTTTGCGTAGGGGCCTATTTTGTTCAGAACGAAGGCCAGTTTTATGCATTGGGAGCCGCGGTGGGCTTGGTGATGGGAGGGCTGCAAAGCCTGACCCGAAGCACCTACGCCAAAATGCTGCCCGAAGCGGAAGACCACGTCACGTACTTTTCGTTTTACGACATTGCCGAAAAATTAGCCACCGTCCTTGGCATGGTTTCTGTCGGATGGTTGGAGACCGTAACCGGCAATTTGCGGCTTTCCGCCCTCCTTTTGGTCGGCTATTTTCTGGTAGCATTGTACTTTTGGGTACGCATTCGACGTTATACCTTCAATCCCCATACCGCATCTCAGGCATGAACTCCAAACACAAAGTCCTCTGGCCCGTGGCCTTCTTGGTAGGCGGTTTATTTGTAACATCCTGTTATTACGACGATTACCAAACCCTTTACGGGACAGGCGGGGCATGCGATACGGCTGCAGTTTCATATTCCACAGACATTCAGCCTTTGATCGCATCAAATTGCGGCGGATGCCACGGCGCAGTAGGCGGGAGCGGAGGCTTGTCCTTGGCCACCCACGCCCAAGTGGCGGCCGCTGTAAATCAAGGTTCCATGCTGAACCGAATCCACCTCGCCGCGGGCAATCCCTTGGCGATGCCTCCGAGCGGACCTCTAACTGCCTGCCAAAAAGCCAAGTTGCGCACCTGGAAACGCCAAGGCGCATTAAACAATTAAAAACGAACCCCATGAAAAAGACCCTTTTACTAACAGCCCTTCTGGTTGCTTCTTTTGGAGCACAAGCCCAGCGTTTTTTGGCCAAAGAGAGCTACATCCGCTTCTTCTCGTCGACGCCGGTAGAAGACATTGAAGCCAAAACCAACACCGCCGTAGCAGTGTGGGACAAGGCCACCAGCGAAGTTGCTTTCCAAGTCAATATCAAGTCGTTTACCTTTGAGAAGGCCCTTATGCAGGAGCATTTCAACGAAAATTACCTGCATTCGGACAAATACCCCAAGGCGACCTTCAAGGGCAAACTGACCGAGGCTTCCGCGGTGAACTGGGACAAAGACGGCACGTACACCGGGCAGTTGAAAGGTACCATGAACATCCACGGGGTAGACAAGGTTATCACCGTTCCTGTAACCGTGGTAATTAAAGATAAGACCCCTTCCATTTCGTCCATTTTCAAGGTTAAATGCGTGGATTACAACATCGAAATACCCAAGTTGGTGTTTGCGAAAATTGCCGAGGAAATCGAAGTTACGGTGAAAGCCAAATTTGAATTGATGAAGTCCTAATGGCTGCACGTTTTTTCGCTTTTCTGCTGGTTGCATCGGCATGGGCCCTTCCTGTTCATGCCCAGGAAGACCTGTTTGGTATGCTGGACGCGGTGCAAGGGCCGCTAAAAAAGCAAGCGGTGTCCGCCACCTTCAAAGGCACGCGGGTGGTCAACCTCCAGACCGTTGAATTGCCGGCTTCCGGAGTAGGGCAACTCATTATTAGCCACCGGTTTGGAACCATTGTCGAACGGCCGTTGTATAACTTTGGCGGATTGGATGTAGCCCAAATGCGCTTGGAGTACAGCTATTCTCCCGCTCATTGGCTGAATGTGGGGCTGGGGCGGTCTTCGGCCAACAAGACCTACGACGCCTTCGCAAAAGTGCGTTTTGTGCGCCAAAAAGAAGAAGGAATGCCCGTAAGTGTGGTGTACTACCATTCGACCAACTTAAACACCACGGATTTCAACGACGGCGTTCCCCATTTCTTCTCAGATCGCTTGGCTTTCACCCACCAACTGGTGGTGGCCCGCAAGTGGTCTGATGAATTCTCGTTGGAACTGGCCCCCACCGTCGTCCATTTCAACCTGGTGGCCACCCCCGACGTTCCCAACGACCAATACGGCATCGGCCTGGGCGGAAGATACAAGCTTACCGACCGGATGGCCTTGACCGCTGAGTACTTTGCCCGCGTTTACCGCCCCGACGGCTTCTACGATCCGTTGATCATCGGGTTGGATCTGGAGACCGGT
>JBIIBX010000182.1:0-2963 GCA_044239185.1 Schleiferiaceae bacterium
AGGAAGCCATGAAGAATGCCCCCGGTGCAGACACAGACTATTTTCGGGTTCCTCGTCGTTAAGTGGGTATGCGGATCTTCGTTCTCCTTTTCGCTTTAGCGGTAGCAAGCCTTGGGGCAGAAGCCCAGGTACGTCCGGCGGCCAAGCCTCAGACCGAGGCTACAGCAAAGACCGTCCCGATGGCCCAGCGCCGCAAGGCGGTACGCATGTCTCGGAAAGAGCTCCGGGAGAAACGCCGCCATTTGCGGCTGGAAAAAGCCCGCCTCAAGCGGGACCGCATGATCCGCAAAGTAAAGCGCCTGGAGCGCCGCGCGGTACGCCGCGACCGACGAAGCCGGAGGTAAGGCGTTGGGCGTGGGAAGCGCAATGCTTTTGGTTGCGCATTGACGGTTTGTTCAACGTGAGCAGAGCGCGTTAGCGCCCCCCTCTCAGCCGACCGTCCTGCAACGTGCGCCCCAAGGGGTCTTGCACGCCCACAGTCCCAAGTTCATCGACCAGTTCCAGCACAAACAGCACCTGGGCATAGTTCCCCGCAGCTACGCCGGGGTGTCCCTGTTCCATTTGGTAGAGGGTTTTCCGGCTGATTCCCGCACGTTCCGCCATGCGGGTAGCCGTCATGTTTCGGCGCATTCGGGCCAAGCGCAGGTTGGCACCCAGGGCCTGGAGGGCGCGGAAGGCGGTTGGGGCTAATTCGGACATTTGGGTATAAAAATACACATAATTAATATAAAATGAATAGTATTGGTATCAATTTGAATTAAACGTGCGGGAATGAGAAACGCCGAAACACCCGATGGGGTGACAAAAAATGGGGGTGCAAATGCACTTTTTGAAAGGAGCAGCCACCGGTAAAGGCCCCGAAGGTTGTTTGTATTGCTCTGTTGCCAGCAAAAGTCAAGGTTCGCGTGCAATTTTCAGGTTGCAGGGGCAGCGACCGATTTTCGTGTTCACCGTGTTTTCTTTTCTCCTTGGAGGAAAGTCGTGCGCGGTTGTTGTTAAACTGGCCGATCTTTCGTCCATCTAACAGGTAACGAAATGACGGTTATGGTACGAGCACTGATCGGAGCGTTCTTAGGGGTGTTGGCCTGTGTGGAGCTATCGGCTCAGCCGTTGGTGTACCCGCCTGCAGTAGGGAATGGGTGGCCAACGGAAACGCTACAGCAATTGGGTTGGTGCCAGTCGGGACTGGATTCGTTGCTTGCATTTGCCCAACGCGAAGACTCCAAGGCATTGCTTGTACTCCACAATGGCCATTTGGTGGTAGAGGAGTATTTCGGGACATTTACCTCGGATAGCGTATGGTATTGGGCATCTGCCGGTAAGGCCTTGACGGCTTCGCTGGTTGGCCAGGCATGGGCGATGGGTGAATTGGATACGGCAGCCCCCTCTCGGACGTATCTGGGTGCTGGATGGAGCTCCTTGACCTCGGCTCAAGAAGCATCCATTCGCGTTCGGAATCATTTAACCATGACAACGGGGTTGAACGATGGGTTGAGTAATCCCGATTGCACGTTGCCTGTCTGCTTGCAGTATTTGGCTCCAGCAGGCAGCCGATGGGCGTACCACAATGCCCCCTATACGCTGTTGGACGCCCTATTGCAAGGTGCCACAGGACAATCCCCGAATGGATTGGTGCAAACCCGAATCCGTCCCCTAACTGGAATTCAAGGAGCCTATTTCCCTATGGGCGACAACCAGGTATTTTGGAGCAAGCCGAGAAGTATGGCCCGCTTCGGGCTATTGATTCAAGGTCACGGCAAATGGAATGGAGCACCGGTGGTTGATTCTTCTTGGGTGTACGAAATGGTTCACCCGAGTCAGGGGTTGAATCCAGCTTATGGCTTTTTGTGGTGGCTCAATGGCCAGTCCAGCTACAGGCTTCCGCAGAGCCAATTTGTCTTCAGCGGGCCCCTTTTCCCGGATGCACCAAGCGATGTTTTTGCCGCTTTGGGAAAAAATGGGCAAATTTTATTCGTGGCACCTTCGTTGGGTTTGGTGGTGGTACGGATGGGAGAAAGTCCGAGCTCTGTCCCGGTACCCTTCCTAATGGCCAAT
This sequence comes from Schleiferiaceae bacterium, assembly GCA_044239185.1. Classification (GTDB taxonomy): domain Bacteria; phylum Bacteroidota; class Bacteroidia; order Flavobacteriales; family Schleiferiaceae; genus CAMDTE01. The sequence continues at coordinate 2,056 of JBIIBX010000182.1, forward strand.
GAGCTGTGGAAGAGGGTGAATCGTTTGCTGTGCTTGTCGCAAGAGGAAGAATCCCTTCGTTTGGATCCACTCTTGGTTCATTGGGAAGGGGGTTCGCCCCGTGTTCAGATTCGGCCAAATAGCGTTCTGCAAATCAGGGATGTTTTTGGCCAGGAGATCCTGCGCATCTCGGCCAACGAAAACGGATGGGTCGATTTGCCTGCTTTGTCTGCAGGATGGTGGACGCTGCGAACAGACGAGGGGCAGTGGGGACAGTACGGTTGTTTCCGTTAAGGGAATAGACGGGAGTTTAATCCCGCTCCTTCCCCCGTTTCCAACGCAGTCGGGCAAGTTGTTCCCCTTCCGGGCCGTAGATGCGCTCGGTGCCGTTGCGCAGGCCGTTTTTCCAATTGATTTCGCGTCGCAAACTGCCGCTGGGGTAGAAGACCCGTTCCATTCCGTTTTTGAGGCCGTCTTTCACGCGAAAACGGCTGGAGTCGGTGGTCGCATAGCCGGTGTACGGTTCGCGGTCCAGTCGGTACCGGATGTAGCGCGGTCGGACCTGTTGGTTGAGCTCCGTCAACGGCGTAACGGTGCCGTAGTAGGTGCAAGACGTGGGCACGGTGGCGAGGGCAATAACCACCAAGCAGGTACGAAAAAAGCCCACCTTTCGGTGGGCTTTGGAAGGAAGATGCGCTTTCATGCGCGCAAGGTACAACGGTTTAAGGAAGCGCGGGCCGGAACGGCCCGCGCGGTACTTCCTTATACCAAACCTTGGTCCAGCATGGCGTCGGCTACTTTCACGAAGCCGGCCAAGTTGGCGCCCTTTACGTAGTCGATGGAACCGTCTTCGCGGGCACCGTACTTCACGCAAGAGGCGTGGATGTCTTTCATGATCTGGTGCAAACGTCCGTCCACCTCTTCGCGCG
>JBIIBX010000082.1:0-6837 GCA_044239185.1 Schleiferiaceae bacterium
AAAAGCCCATTTCCAAGCGTTTTTGCAGCGGCAGTTTGCCAAGTCGGAACCCTTGTACAGCGCCAACTGGGCGGTATTTGAATCGGGCTGGTCCTTGGGCGAAACCCTGGAAGTGTCTGCCAATGCCCCCGTGGCCAAAGCGTCTCCCGCTCCGGGCGTATACCGCACCTTGGTGGGCAACCAGGCCATTGCCTTGGGCCTTTTGGCAGCGGCAGAAAAAGCCCAATTGCCCTTCTTTTTTGGCGGCTACCCCATCACACCTGCCAGCGACATCTTGCACGAACTGGTCCGGCACAAAAGCGTGGACCGCGTCGTTTTTCAGGCCGAAGACGAGATTTCCGCCGCCGTGGCTGCCCTGGGCGCGTCTTTTGGCGGTTCGTTGGCAGTGACGGCTTCCAGCGGCCCGGGAATCAGTTTGAAGTCCGAAGCCATGGGCCTTGCCGTCGCGCTGGAACTGCCCTTGGTCATCGTCAACATCCAGCGCGGAGGCCCGTCCACCGGACTGCCAACGAAGACCGAGCAGTCGGACTTGCTCCAGGCTATTTTTGGCCGCCACGGAGAGGCCCCGTTGCCTGTTTTGGCCGCTCGTTCCGCCACCGACGCCTTTGACACCGCCTTCTTGGCCGCCCAGATCGCCATCGAATGCATGACGCCGGTGGTCTTGCTCTCCGACGGATTCATTGCGAACAGCGCGGAGTCCTGGCGTTTCCCCAAAGCGGTGGATTTGCCCCGCATTTTCCCAACCCGCCCCGAAGGCCTTCCTGCCGACGGCAATCCTTTTGCCCCCTACCAACGCGACTCCAACGGGGTACGTCCCTGGGCCGTTCCTGGCCAACCCGGTTTTGCCCACCGCATCGGTGGGTTGGAAAAAGAAACGGGCACGGGAAACATTTCCTATGCACCGGAGGACCATGCGGCCCAAGTGGCGGCGCGGTTGCACAAGGTGCACCAGGCCCGGCGGTACTACGCCCCCAGTACCTGCGAATGCGGAGCCACCGAAGGCGACGTGCTCCTGGTAGGGTGGGGCGGCACGTTTGGCAGCTTGAAAGCAGCCACCGAATCCCTGCGGGCCGAAGGCCACAAGGTGGCCCACTTGCACCTCCGCCACGTGTATCCGCTGCCGTTGGACCTCGCTCCGTTGCTCAAGGCGTTTAAACGGGTAATCGTCGCCGAACTCAACGGCGGCCAGTTGATCCATTTGCTCCGATCGGAAACACTGGTAGACGCCCGTCCCCTTCAAAAAGTACAAGGCTTGCCCTTCGCCCTGGACGAAATCCGGCAAGCCGTGTTGGAATCATTCGCTGAACTTCGCTGATATGGCCACTGCAAACGATTATGCCTCCGACCAGGATGTCCGTTGGTGCCCGGGCTGCGGCGATTATTCCATCCTGAAGCAGTTTTTAACGGTCTTGGCCCAGCTGGGTGCAGACCCCGACCGCACCGTGGTGGTCAGCGGCATTGGGTGTTCCAGCCGTTTGCCCTACTACGTTAACACCTACGGCGTCCATTCCATCCACGGCCGCGCCCCGGCGTTGGTCACCGGACTCCGCATGACCCGGCCCGACTTGGACGTGTGGGTGGTCACGGGAGACGGGGACGCCTTGTCGATCGGTGGAAACCACCTGATACACCTCCTTCGTCGGAATGTAAAAGCACCCATCTTGCTGTTTAACAACGAGATATACGGCCTGACCAAAGGTCAGTACAGCCCCACCAGCGGCGTGGGACAGCGCACCAAGTCCAGCCCCCTTGGGGTGGTGGATGCCCCCTTCGTGCCCACGGCCTTGGCTTTGGGAGCCGGCGGAACCTTCATAGCCCGCAGCATCGACCGGGACCCCGAACACCTCCGGACGGTTTTGCACCGCGCCCATGCCCACAACGGCAGCGCTTTCGTCGAAATCTACCAGAACTGCAACGTCTTCCACGACGGAGCCTTCGACGCCTTCAGCAGCAAGGACGAGAAAGCCCACCACTTTTTGCCCGTGGTTCACGGCGAACCCCTGGTTTTTGGCCCCAATCAATCGCTGGGGATGGTCCTGGATGGGCTGCAGCCCAAAATCGTCGACCTGACGGCGGGCCACTCCGTCTCCGACTGCTGGGTGCACGACGAAACGGACCTTGTCAAGGCCCAAATCCTGGCCTCCCTGCACGGCAGCGTGCGCCCCTTTGGGGTATTGTACGCCGTGGAGCGTCCTGTATTTGAAGTTTCCATGAAGGAACAGGCCCCGGCTGCGTCGCTTTCGCTGGACGAAATGCTGGCGGGCGGCCGCACGTGGGAAGTGTTGTAAATTTGCCCGTATAACCCCGTTTGAAAACATAGATCCATGGGACGCGCGTTTGAATACCGTAAAAACCGAAAAATGAAGCGTTGGGCCAGCATGGCCAAAACCTTCACCCGCATTTCCAAAGACATCATCATGGCCGTGAAGGCCGCGGGTCCCAATCCCGAAGCCAACAGCCGGCTTAAAGCCTTGATGCAGAACGCGCGGGACGCCAACATGCCCAAGGACAACGTCGAACGCGCAATCAAACGCGCTACCTCCAAGGACCAGGCAGACTACAAGGAAATGGTGTACGAGGGCTACGCTCCGCACGGCATTGCCGTTTTGGTAGAAACCGCCACCGACAACGGGACGCGTACCGTAGGCAATGTGCGGTCCTATTTCAACAAATGCAACGGATCGTTGGGCACCAGCGGCTCCGTGGAGTTCTTGTTTGAGCGCAAATGCCAGTTTAAAATCGACCACAAGGGCCTTACTTTGGAGGACTTTGAGTTGGAAATGATCGACTACGGCGTGGAAGAGATTTTCGCCGAGACCGACGAAGAAAAAGGCACCGAGCACTTCGTTCTATTTGCGCCTTTTGAGGAGTTTGGTTCCATCCAACGCGCGTTGGAGGAGCGAAGCATCGAGGTGTTGAGCTCTGGATTTGAGCGCATTCCGATGGACACAAAGACCCTGGATGCCGCAGCCGCCGCTGACGTGGAAAAATTGATTGAGAAGCTCGAAGAAGACGAAGACGTGCAAGCCGTGTACCATACGATGGTGGTTGCGTAACTTCGTTCCATGCGAAGAATCCGGTGGGTCGTTTTTGGGGCGTTGGGGTGCATGGCATCCCTTCAGGCCCAGCAAGTTCCTTTGCAACCCCACCATTTGGACGGGTGGGAACGCATCACCTCCACAGCACTCTCTCCCGACGGCCGCTATGCAGCGGCCGTAATTGCCCCGCAAGTGGGCGACGGTCGGGCGGTCCTTTACGCTTCGGGCACCGGCCAAAAGTGGACCCTGAACCGCGTGGACCAGGTTCGGTTTGACGCCCTCAGCCAGCGGGCGTTGGTGCGGATTCCGGCGCCAGCGTCCACCATTCGCAAACTCAAAAAGGACAAGGTCAAAACCGAAGACCTCCCCAAGGCCCATTACGCCGTTGTGGATTTGGCTACCCGCAAAGTAGACACCTTGGGGCGGGCTGCATCGTGCAGCATTCCGCTGAAGGCGCAGGGGGTGGTGGCTTGGACGGCGGCTCCCTATACCCCCGGGAAGAAGAAAGATCCCAAAAAACCGGAAGGAAACACCCTTTTTGTAAGGAATTTATCCAATGCCAAAACGGACACCCTGGCCCGCGTGAAGTCCTTTGTTTGGGCCGAAGAAGCAGCCGTTTTGCTGGCCTGGCAAGCCAAGCCCGGCAAGAACAAGGGAACCGCCAAGGTCTGGCGCTGGACCCCGGGCGGATGGACCCTCTTGGACCAAGGCATGGAAGAGGTCGCCCAATTGGCCGTTCACCCCAAAGGCACCCATTTGGCGTGGGTGCATTCAACAGATACCGCCAAAGCCGCGGTGCGGCAGTACAAACTCAGCGGATACACATCCGGCAAAACCAAAGTCTGGTTGGAGTCCGGCTACGCCCAGTTGCCTCCGCTCCACGAGCCCTCCCCCCACGAGCCCCTTGTTTTTACCGACAACGAGCGCTGGCTGCTGCTGGGTTATCGCCCGATTCCTAAGGCCGCGCCCAAAGACACCCTCTTAGACGAAGAGAAGTTCTCCTTGGACCTCTGGAGCTGGAACGACCCGCGCATCCAGCCCATGCAGAACGTCGAGAAGAAGGAAGACGAAAAACGCACCTTTTTGGGCCGCATTTCCTTGTCCACGTTGACGTTTAAACCCGTTGAAAGTCCGGAATGGGCCGATGCACGGTACGATGCCGCCGGGTATTCCGATTGGGCGGTTCGCATTGACCAAAGGGCCTACGAGTGGTCGTCCACGTTTGCCTCGCCGGTTCCTCGGGATGCCGAAGCCCTCAATCTGGCATCCGGTCGCCGCGTGCCTTTGGGCAAGGGACTATTAGAAACGCCGCGCGTTAGCCCGTCTGGCCGCTATGTCTATGCCTGGAATCCGGAGCAAAAAAATTACCAAGTTTGGAACCTCGCGGACTCCTCCCTGCAATCGGTGACCGAAGGCATCCGCACCCCCTTGTTCGACGAAGAACACGACATTCCCCAGGTCCCTCCGGCCTACGGGGTGGCCGGTTTTACCCGCAAAGACAGTTTGATGGTGGTGTACGACGGCTACGACTTGTGGGCCTGCGATCCCACCGGGGCCCGCAAGCCCACCAACCTCACAGCAGGGAAGGGCCGCACCACCGAAACGCGGTGGCGTGTGGTTTTGGAACGCCCCGACCAGCGGTACCTCGAAGAAACCCCGTGGCTCGTGTCCTGGTTCCACGAACCCACCAAATCGTCGGGGTACGGTTGGTTCAATTACCGAAAAGGCACCTGGGACACGCTGGTGTACGGCGCCGCCAGCTACACCGCAGCCGCTGCTGCCCGAACAGGAACTGCGGTGGTGTTCCGAAAAGAGCGGGTGGACGAATCTTCCAACCTGTACTTGGTCGCCGCCCCAAAATCCAAACCGGTCCCTGTGGCCCAATTGAACCCCCAACAGTCTGAGTTCCGTTGGCCCGAGGTCCGGCTGGTTCGGTACCACGCGCTGGGCCGTCCGTTGGAGGGGCTGCTTTTCACACCCAAAGGAGCCGTGGCTACGGGAGCTTCCTTGCCTTTGGTGGTGTATTTCTACGAGCGAAATGCCGACGAATTGCACCGCTACCGAGCCCCGGCACCCTCTGCGTCCACGGTGAATATCCCTTATTTTGTTAGCCGCGGCTACGCCGTTTTTGTCCCAGACATCGCCTACGAAACGGGAAAGCCCGGTCCAAGCGCCCTCGCCTGCATCCAAGCCGGAGTGGACGCTGCCTTGGCATCCGACAAGCGCCTTGATCCCAAGCGGATGGCCCTCCAGGGCCAAAGTTGGGGCGGCTACCAAACCGCTTACTTGATTACCCAAACCGACCGCTATGTGTGTGCCATGGCCGGGGCGCCCGTCTCCAACATGACGAGTGCCTACGGCGGCATCCGCTACGGCACCGGCATGTCCCGCCAGTTCCAGTACGAACGCACCCAAAGCCGGCTGGGCAAAACCCTGTGGGAGGACCGCCAGCGCTACATCGACAACTCCCCGGTCTTCTTTGCCAACCAGGTGCGTACCCCCTTGCTCATCATGCACAACGACAAAGACGGGGCCGTTCCCTTCACGCAAGGAGTTGAATTGTACATGGCCTTGCGTCGGAACGAAAAGCCGGTTTGGATGCTCACCTACAACGGAGAAGACCACAACCTGACCGAGCGCCCCAACCGGATGGACCTGACTGTCCGCATGCAGCAGTTTTTTGACCACTACCTCCTGGGCAGTCCCGCTCCGGCGTGGATGGTCAACGGACAACCCGCCCTGGAGAAAAACAAGCGCCCTACCCAGCGGTAGCCCGTGACTTGGGTCACCGCTCGCTGCCTGTTGGCGCTCTAATTTTGCCTCATTAAATCGAAAATCTGCTTTTGCTATGAACGAGATCATCAACGACCCCAAAGCCACCATCATCGACGTGCGCTCCGAAGGCGAATTCTCCATGGGCCACGTTGCTGGTTCCATCAACATTCCCCTCCAAGAAGTTCCCGACCGCGTGGAGGACATCAACGCCATGTCCCGCCCCATCGTCTTGTGCTGCGCCAGCGGCAACCGCAGCGGCCAGGCCAAGATGTTCCTGGAGTCCCACGGCGTTAGCGATTTGTACAACGGCGGCGGCTGGACCGACGTCCAAATCCACAAGATGTAATGTTTGGATTTTTGAAGAAGCTCCTGGGTCCCGGTGTGGACTACAAGCAACTCGTAGCCGACGGTGCAATTATTGTAGACGTACGCACTCCGGCCGAATTCAAAGGCGGCCACGCCCCGAAGGCCCTCAACATTCCCTTGAGCCAGCTCAGCGAAATCTCCTCCAAAGTGAAAAAGGACCAGACGGTTTTGGTTTGCTGCGCCAGCGGCATGCGGTCGGCCCAAGCGGCTTCCGTGCTCAAAGGCAAGGGCTACCAGGTGTTCAATGCCGGCCCGTGGACGCGCTTGCTCACATTCGCCCTCTTGGTATTTATGGGACTCGGTCAAACGGCCTGCGCCCAAAGCAACCCCGCTACGGACCAGGCTCCCGAGGTCTTTGAAAAGACCCTTCGGACCAAAGGCCAGTTGGTCGACGTCCGCACCCCCACGGAATACGCAGCCGGCCACTTGGAAGGCGCCATCAACATCGACATCTACAGCCCCGATTTTGAGAAACGCTTGGCAGCGCTGGACAAAAATGCCCCCCTGTACCTGTACTGCCGGTCAGGAGGCCGGAGCGGTCAGGCATTGACCAAGGCCAAATCCCTGGGATTCAAGAAGGCGATTCACATGGCCGGAGGCATCACGGCCTGGCAAGGCGCCGGCAAAAAAACCGTGAAATAACCATGGCAACCGGAAG
>JBIIBX010000114.1:0-5066 GCA_044239185.1 Schleiferiaceae bacterium
CGATGCCGGTTTTGGTCGACTTTTTTGCCACGTGGTGTGGTCCATGCAAAGCACTTGCTCCGCAGTTGGAAGTTTTTGCCCGGGAACACGACGGCCGGGTCAAGGTGTTGAAAATCGACGTCGACCAAAACCCGCAGTTGGCCGGTGCCCTGCAGGTTCAAGGCGTTCCTACCTTGATTTTGTTTCAAGACGGACAGCCTGTTTGGAGGCAATCCGGGGCCCTTTCGTCGGCCCAATTGGCCCAGCAGTTGAATCCCTTTCTGCCCCAAGGATAATTCCTTCGACCCCCAAGGCGCTTCGTTTTGGGACGTGCGCCGAACATCCGGCAACCGGACGCTGCATGCGTTTACCGCAGCAAATTTCGGGGAACCGTGCTTCTTCTTGTGGGTGTGGAAACCACAAATGCCCCTGGGAAAAGCATCCGCCAAGCCGGCAGGTGCTTTTCTGCTTGCATCCGGTAGGCGTAAAATCCCCCGTACACCTTGAAATAGGGAGCGTCGAAATTCAGCGACACACCGGAATCGGGCACCAGGGCACGCGCTTGGTTGCGAATGGCCAGGGCGTCCGTGCGGTTTCCGCTAAATAGCTGGATGCGGTAAGCACTCGGCCCAGGTTTGCTGGCCTTTACGGTCTCGGGCAAATCCCGGTACGTGGTCCACGTCGAATCGTGAATTTGGGCCAGGGCAGCGGGGGCCGTCAAGGTGCTCAAGACAATAACCAAAAGAAGCCGAAAGGAAGGTGGGAACATGCTACGAATGTACGGGATTTTGCGTATATTCTAGGGATTTCTGCCGCCTTATTTAGAATCATTATAAATTATAAAAAGCCTAGGCACAAGGGAGCAATCCGGCCTTTTGTGAATTAATTTTGCCCCGTTTGGTTGAACGATGCCCCTGGCAACACCTATGAAGCAAAACGCCTCTCTCCTCCGCCGATTTGCGGGCTTGTATCTCTTAACGGTACTGGCATTCACTACGTTTGGATTTTCGGCTCACGCTGAGGCTGACGTAGAACTCGGCAAAAAACTGTTTAAGCAGAACTGCGCGTCCTGCCACAAACTCGACAAAAAACTGGTTGGACCGGCCTTGGCCGGGGTTTCCCAGCGTCGTTCTGAGACCTGGTTGATCCAGTGGATTCGGGACAATGCAGCCCTTCGCGCAAGCGGAGACGCGGACGCCATAGCCATTTTTGAAGAGTACGGCGGGTCTGTGATGACCGCCTTCCCGGCCCTGTCTGACGACGACATCCGCAGCATTATTGCCTACACCGACGCCACTCCAGCCCCTGCGGCCGGTGCGGCCCCTGCAGGAGGTGCGGCAGTCGCCCCCGTTGAGGAAGAAAATTCGCCCCTGACCTTGATTATCCTGGGTTCCTTCTTGGCCCTGTTCTTGGTTTTGTTGTTGCGTATCCGCAACACCTTGCGCCAAGTGAAAGGGGAGGAGCCTACTACGATCCTCAAAGACGTTGACGGATTTACCCGCATGCTTTTGAGCAACAAGCGCATGGTCACTTTCTTGACCGTGGTTCTGGTGTTGTGGTTCTTGCAGGCTGCATACAGCTACTTGTCCGGAATTGGCGTGGAACAGAATTACCAGCCGCATCAGCCGATTGCGTTCTCGCACAAGGTGCATGCCGGACAGAACAAAGTGGATTGCAACTACTGCCACTCTTCTGCCCGCCACAGCAAGCACAGCGGCATCCCTTCTGCCAACGTCTGCATGAACTGCCACATGTACATCGACGGTTCCGAAATCACGGACTCGACCACAGGCCAACTCAAGTACGGAGGCGATCGCTCGCCCGAGATTGCGAAGATCTACGAGGCCATCGGCTGGGACCCAGAGAAGCGCACGTACGTTGAAGGGTACGAAGAGAAGCCCATCAAGTGGGTACGCGTTCACAACCTTCCCGACTTGGCGTACTTCAACCACGCGCAGCACGTTACGGCTGGTGGTGTAGAATGCCAGACCTGCCACGGTCCCGTTGAGACCATGGACGAAGTCTACCAATACTCGGAATTGACCATGGGCTGGTGCATCAACTGCCACCGCGAGACCGAGGTGAAGACCGAGTCCAACGGCTACTACGCAGAAATGCACGACAAGCTGAAAGCGAAGTACAAAGGAGAGAAAATCACCGTGGACAAGATCGGTGGTTTGGAATGCGGCAAATGCCACTATTAATCGAGACTATGGCAAGCGAAAAGAAATATTGGAAAGGTTTTGACCAACTGGGCAATACGCCCGTTGCCCAAAAACTGGCGCAAAATGAATTTGCCGAGGAATTGCCCGTTGAGGCAATCTTGGGCGATGGCGCTGTTCTGGAGTCCGCGAATACCACGCGTCGCGACTTTCTCAAATTTGTCGGTTTCTCCACCGCTGCAGCTACGTTGGCAGCGTGCGAAAACCCCATTGTGGAAAGCATTCCGTACGTTGTTAAGCCGGACGCCATCACTCCGGGTATCCCCAACTTCTACGCAACTTCTTACGTCGACGGCCAGGATTTTGCCTCCGTTTTGATCAAAACCCGCGAAGGCCGCCCCATCAAGGTGGAGCCGGGAGACAAGGGATTCTTCAATTCCGGAACGTCCGCCCGTGCGCAAGCCTCCGTCTTGTCGTTGTACGACTCAGCCCGTTTGGCAGGTCCTCAGAAAGGCGAAGAGTCCTCCAATTGGAAGAACGTCGAGGCCGCTTTGAAAGCCGCCGTTGAAAAATCAAAGTCCGAAGGCAAGACGTTTGTGTTGCTTACGTCTTCTGTATTTAGCCCATCCACCAAGGCGGTGATTGAGCGTTTGCGCGGTGCCTACCAAAACTTCAACCACGTGCAGTGGGACGCCGCAAGCGTTAGCCAAAAATTGGATGTTTGGGAAGCCCTCACCGGCACCCGTGCATTGCCCTACTACGACTTGAAGCAGGCCAAGGTTTTGGTGTCCATTGGAGAAGACTTCTTGGGTGCAGGCATGGCCCAGCAGATGGAGGCCGACTACGCCGCTGGCCGCAAGCCCGGCGCAGGCATGAGCCGCCACTACCAATTGGAAGCCAACCTATCCTTGTCCGGTTCTAACGCAGATTTGCGCGGAAAGATCAAGGCTTCTGAATACGGTTCGGCCTTGGCTTACCTCTACAACCAAGTGGCCGGAGCTTCCGTCCGCGTCGGTGCCTTGAGCAAGGATGCCAAGAATGTATTGGACCGTGCCGCAAAAGACCTTTTGGCCCACAAGGGCGCTTCCGTTGTCTTCGCAGGAGGCAACAACGGCGCAAACGAGCATTTGGCTGCGGCCATCAATGCCGCCTTAGGCAACATGGGAACCACCGTTCAGGCAGGCAAATCGGTTTACATCGCCCAAGGCAACGACCGCGCCCTGGCCAACTTATCCGCTGACTTGCAAGCCGGTCGGGTAGGAGCCTTGGTTGTGTGGGGTGCCAACCCCGCCTACGCGGCCCCCGGTTTTGCAGACCGCATCAAAAAGGCAGCGTTCTCTTTGGCGCTGACCGACCGCATGGACGAAACGGCAACGCTTTGCACCTACGCGGCTCCCGTTCCCCATTACTTGGAAAGCTGGAACGACTACACGCCAGTTGCCGGCATGTACGCAGTTTCCCAGCCCACCATCGCTCCTTTGTTTGACAGCAAACCTGCTCAGGAAGTCTTTATGAACCTGTTGGGTGACGCTACTTCGTACAAGGACGTTGTGCGCGGAGCCATTGCCGCTCGCGGACTTTCCGTCAACGCCATCTTGCACGACGGAGGTGTTCAACTTTCCGACGGCCAGTCGGGTGGTGCCGCTGGCGCTGCTTCCAAGGCCCTTGCAGGTGCGTCTGCCGCTGCCGAAGAGGCAGCCAAGGCCGCTACCGGAGAATGGGAAGTGGTATTCTATCAAAAAGCCGTGGGTGCGGGCTTCCAAGCCAACAACCCGTGGTTGCACGAATTGCCAGACCCCATCACCCGTGTGACTTGGGACAACTACGTGACCATTGCGGCTGCAGATGCCTTGAAATTGGGCGTTGAGAATGCTACCGAAAGCAACGGCGCCATCAACGGTTCCTACGTGACCTTGAAGGTGAACGGTGTAACCCTGGAAAACGTTCCCGCGTGGATCCAGCCCGGTCAAGCAGCCGGTACCCTGGGATTGGCCGTTGGATACGGACGCACCCTGGTGGGAAAAGCCGGCAATGGGGTAGGGGTGAATGCCTTCTCCCTTATGAAAGACGGCGCTTCCTACGCGGTAGCACAAGTGAGCCTGGGCGAAGACGAACACCCCTTTGCATCGGTTCAGTTGGGCAACACCATGATGGGCCGTAAAATCGTCAACGAAACCACCTTGGCCACCTTCATGGCCGACGCCAGCGGCAAGTCGTGGAACGAGAAAGTTGAATTCCACACCTTGCAAGGAAGCGTAGGTGCCAACGACGCCAACCTGTGGCCCGACCACGACCACAAGACCATGCACATGTGGAACATGAGCATCGACTTGAACGGTTGCATCGGCTGCGGTGCCTGTGTGGTTGCGTGCCACATCGAAAATAACGTTCCGGTTGTCGGAAAAGACGAAGTTCGCCGTTTCCGGGACATGCACTGGTTGCGCATTGACCGGTACTATTCGTCGGACACCACCCACGAATCTGCGGAGGCAGACGGCCAAGGAGTGATGGCGAAGTACGCGGCCATGGAAGTTCCTTCCGCAAGCCCCGAAGTCGTTTTCCAACCGGTAATGTGCCAGCACTGCAACCACGCTCCGTGCGAGACGGTTTGCCCTGTATTGGCCACTACCCACTCGCAAGAGGGTCTGAACCACATGACCTACAACCGGTGCATCGGAACGCGTTACTGCGCGAACAACTGCCCCTACAAGGTTCGTCGTTTCAACTGGTTCAACTACATGAAGAACGAGAAGTTCAGCAGCGTCAACCCGTCTCAGGACGATTTGGGCCGCATGGTATTGAATCCCGACGTTACCGTTCGTTCCCGCGGTGTGATGGAGAAGTGCTCCTTCTGCATCCAGCGCATTCAGTACGCCAAATTGGAAGCCAAGAAGAAGGGCGAGCCCATGGCCGACGGCGCATTTA
>JBIIBX010000062.1:0-8055 GCA_044239185.1 Schleiferiaceae bacterium
AGCGCCCTCCGTACGGACGATGGTGCCGGGGGGCGTAGGACCCGACTTTGTCCAATTGGGTGGAGATGTGTTTGTGATGGGATCTGCAGCCATAAGTGAACGTGGATTGCTGGTTCATACGGCGTCCACTACGGATTTGACTACCTACACAACGAAGGTTTCTTTGGGAACCTCGGTGGGGACGTATTACCACCGCCTGACGGGATTGACAGCCCAAACCACGTATTACGTTCGTGCCTATGCGACCAATGCGGATGGTACGGGGTACGGAAGTGTTTATAGTTTCACCACAACGGAGGAGGCACCGGATTTTGATTTCGAAACCACCGAAATATTCGTAGCATTAGCACCTGTTAGCCCTCGTGGGGCGACCCATTCTGGCGGCGCCGTTCCGGCACAAACCTTCACCCGTGTGAAAACGTTGGTGGGAAGTAAAACAGCTACCGGCAATGTGGACGGTTCTCCAGCAACAGCGCGTTTTGGCTTTTTAGGTGATATTGTTATTGATGCCGCAGGCAACAAGTATGTATCCGACAAAACGAACCACACCATCCGCAAGGTGACTCCCAATGGAACCGTCTCTACTTTGGCGGGCAATGGAACAGCAGGATATGCCGTAGGAACAGGTACAGCTGCCCAATTCAATACGCCAACAGGTTTGGGGCTTGGTCCGGATGGATTTTTGTACGTGGCAGACTCCAAGAACTATGTGGTTCGGAAGGTGAATACAACCACCGGCGAAGCCACTCTCTATGCGGGAATGCCGGGTGTGTCCTCGAATCAGAACGGCAAGGCCATTGGCGGCGCTGCATTCACGGATATCACAGGTTTGACGGTAGACGGATTCGGATACGTGTATGTGGTTGACAAGAACAGTTACCAGCGGGTAGCTCGGATTAGCCCAGAGGGAATGGTACAATCTTTTTCTGCAAACTTTTCGTCTTATGCAGGTGATATTGCGGTTGACGGAAGCGGCACGCTTTACCGAACGTCTACCATGAGTCAAGTTGTTTCTTTTCGATTTGGTGATCCTTCGTCTATCAAGTCAGTGTACGGAGCAACAAGCGCTTCTTTAGCACTGGATGCGCAGAACGACTATGTGTACTGTGTTTCCGATTATTTCACGTCCAACGGTTTGGAGGAAATCAATTTAGATGCATTTGGATCGGGAAATTCTACAGATCCACGCTATTTTTCTAAAATAGCTGGATACCAGATAGTTTCTAGCATGAATGATCCGATCGTCGATTCGGTTGCCCAATGGTCTACCTTCATTTCACCAGGCGGAATGGCCTTTGATAGTGACGGATACTTGTGGATTACTGATCGTGGAGCCTTGCGTAGAATGGAAATGCAGGGTTACCGCTTGGCAAGAAATGCAAGCGGCGGCACCTATACCCATTATTTATTTGAAAAACTTACAAGATCCTCTTCTGTTGATTTCAAGTTAAATCCGAGGAGTGGAAACATAGAAGGCACACCCCTGGATGTGGGTACTTATAACCATTTCGTTATTGCTTCCAACAAGGGAGGGCATGTGGTTAAACCCTTGAACGTAAAGATCGAGTGGGCCGCTCAGTGGACCGGTCTGGTGAGCACCGATTGGTTTGATCCATCCAACTGGTATCCTACGGAAGTACCGGGTGAGGACGTTTGGGTGAGCGTAAACAGCAGTTCAAGTGTCTATTTCCCGACCATTGAGGGGAATGTAAGGGTTAAAACATTGTGGCTAACGGGTTCATTCCTGACCCCTGTTCCTTTGATCATTTCCCCCAATTCAACTTTGACGGTTACGAGTGAATTGCATGCAACAGACAGCGATATAACATTGGCAGCGGATTCAACGGGTTACGGAAATTTGTATACCGAGGGTATTGGGCTGTTTTCTAGAGGTTTGATGCGAATCAATCGTCAAATGTACTTTGCTGCTGATCCGGGCGAAACAAGCAAGACTTTCTTGATTTCGAGTCCGTTCGGAGATGCGGGGGTTCGCTTGAGTCAGTTGATGTTGAATTCGAGCACCTACGATGCAACTAATCCACCCGCATGGATCTCGAATGATCCTGCAACCACTCCTATTCATTATTGGAAAATTGCTGGTTTAAACACCAATTGGGCGCCTGTGTTAAACCCCGATGGAGACCATTATTTCAATAACGTACAGGGAGTACAGGGATATTCCGTTTTTATGGGCCAAAAGAATGGGACAACATTTGTTTCAGAACTACCAGCGGTCATTACACTTTCTACAGGTTGGTGCCCCAGTATGACGGCTTTTGACGATGTAAATGCAAAGAGAGTCTATTTGCAGCCTTATGATTACGATGGAACGATTGCCTTTACGGGCGCTGTTGACAATAAATCCGAGGGCTCTTGGAATTTGATAGGCACCGGTAAAACGGTTCCTTATGATTGGACGGGGCAAGTCGTACCTGCTAACGTGGGAGGCGTGATGCGAGTACGTCAGGGAACAGGCTGGCGCACTATTGCCAAAGATGCGAATGCAAATCTTTATGGGAGTGAATTCATACCCCCTATGCAGGCTTTCTGGGCCCCATGGAAAAATAAATCAACCAGTCAACTCCTTACGTTTTCTCCCGATAACTTGGCTTATCACTCCAAAAACAAGGTAAAGAAAACCGAAGGTTCCGATGCTTATTTCCATTTGGAATTGAAGTCGACGATTGGCTCAACGGACCGAACGTTGATTGCCCTGCACAGCGAGGCAACTGTAGGGGAAGATTTTTCCTTTGAAGCCGGTAAATTCTACAACGACCCCGGGGTGCCCACTTTCTTCTCACGCTCGCAGGGGGCTGCCAAGCATTTGAATTATTTGCCTCATTTGGAGGACGATCAGGCCGTGCCTTTGAGCGTGTATGCCCCCACTGGTAGCTACACGATTGCAATGAGTGAGGCATCTATTCCAAATGGATATTTTGCCTGGCTGGAGGACCGGGAGCTGCAGCGTTTCACTCCGCTCAACGAAGCAACCTATTCGTTTGAGCATGCTCGAGGGGGTGAAGAAGGACGGTTTGTGGTGCACATGACCACGCAGAAACGCAACTGGGATGCGGTTCCGCCCGCCGTTTTTACAGCATGGGAATACCAGGACCAACTCTTTGTTCAGTCTTTCCGTTTTGAAGGCAAGGTCAAGTGGTCGGTAGTAGATGGGCTGGGTAAAACGGTCGCTCAAAGTCCACGCGCTATTTTGCTTGATCTGGGTGGTAAGATTACCGTGGATTTACCAGCCGATCTGACGGCGGGTTTATACTTCATCCGAATTGAAGCAGGAGACCGTTCCGAAGTGGTTCGTTGGGTGATTCAATAATTGCGTTTTCGGAAGTTTCGCTCGGGGCATCTCGCAAGGGATGCCCCTTATTTTTTAGGGGTAAAGGTCGACTGTGTTGTACTTTCACGGGAGAAAAATAAATGTATATGTACACCAAAGGAATCGTTGTTTTGGTTCTTGTGGCCGTTCTTGCCTCCTGCTCCCGCACCACCCACGAGGCCTTGCACCCGGTCAATGGAAAGAAAATCGACATTGCTACCCACAGCGCGTCGGAATTTGTATTTGTGGGCACCATCGGGATGAGCGGGAAGCCCAACGTGTTGTACAGCGACATCTTGGCTGCGGCCAAGGCGAAGTACGGCGAGGAGATTACCGTTTCCAACCTGCGTTTTCAAAACATCCGACGGGGTTTTAGTCGGCGGCAGGAAGTGCTCGTAGACGTATACCGCGTGAAGCCATGAAGGGTCTTCGGTTTTACTTGTCGGTCTCTGGGAGCATGCTCGCGTTTGCTTCCGGCGCGCAAGGAATAGCGGTAACCGCGCAAACGTCGTTGGCATCTACCCTTCGTCCCGTGCAGAACACCTACCGCTACATGACCCAGAACGGGGCCAATTTTTTTGAACTAGAAAGCGATCAGACGGTTACGGCCTCGGCTACTCCCGCCTTCCAGTTGGGAATGGCCTTTTCCGTTCGCCCTAAGTGGTCTGCGGTAGCGAACGTTGGTTGGAATGCCTACCGGTCGCAAATTCGCACCACCCGGGTGGCGTCGGGCTTGCTGGAATCCTCCGATGATTATCAGACTGTGTACATTCCGTTGTCCTTTGGTTTGCGTTGGGCCCCCGTGAAGGCCTTGGCCCTGGAAGGAAAAGCGGGGGCCGACCTGCTGGGTTCTGGCGCTCAGTTCGCCCTGGAGGCGCATGTGCCTTTGGCGCCGAGCCATTCTCTGTTTGCGGGACTGCTGCATGCGCGCACCTGGGAGTACATCAATACCACAACGGCCGACCCGCCCAATTACCGGTTGTTTTATTCCGGTTATACTTCTCCTTTTGGAAGCTGGCACGCGCAAGTGGGTTACCGTTTTGCTTTGGACGTCGTAGGGGCAGGATCGCGCCCAGACAAGACCCGGGGAATTCGGGTTTTTTAGGGATTGTCTCATACGTCTCTAACGCAACAAGGCCGCCCAACGGGCGGCCTTGTTGCGTTCACAGCGGGCGGTAAGACTTAGCGCGCCGGTTCAAATACCAAGATCACGCGGCGATTGCGCTGGTGGGCATTTTCGTCGCAGGGAACTCCGTCAGGACAAGGATCTTGCAAGTCCCATTCGGAACGCGAAGATTCGTCAGAAACAATGGCTCCTTGGAGGGATTCGACGTAGGCTTTGGTGCTTTTGGCTCGGCGAAGGCCAAGCTGCAAGTTGTACGCATTGGAACCGCGGGAGTCGCAGTGTCCCGTCAATTCAAACGTTCCGTTTTGGCCCTTGATGGATGCCAAGTACGCCTGAATGCGTCGGGCTTCTTCAGGCCGAATTTCGGACCGGTCAAAGTCGAAGTAAATCTCCAAGGCTACGCTTTGGGCGGACGCTGTAGGAGTTTTGATAAGCACGGCGTCTGGGGCCACTTTTAGGACAGCGGCAAGGAGGGCCGGGGCTTCGCTGGAAGGCTCAGCAGCCACAACCACGCTGTAGGTGGTTCCGTCGTACCGCACGGATACACGCGACGCGAGAGCGGGATCGGCGGTGAGCGCCTCTGCTCTGCGTTGTGCGTAGTCGGCGTTGGTAAACTTGCCAGCTGCCACCCAGGTTTTTGTCCCTCCCGCCGCCACGGGTGCGGGGGTTGGTGTCGGGGTTTTGGGTTCTGGAGATTTTGCCGCTGCAGTTGCCGTCGGTTCGGGCAAGGGGGACGTTGCTGCTTTTTTCTCCTCCGGCTTGGGCGTTGCATGGGCGACGATGTCTGTGCCCCGGTCTGCGGTCCGCTGAGAAATCCAGGTTTGGCCGGGGCCGTCCTCGATCCAATGAAAGTCGTTGCCTGCGGTATTCACCTGGTTAACAGGGGTTTGCTCGTTGTTGTTCCAAGCAAAAACATCCAAGCCGCGGTTTTCGACAGGTCGGCTGTAGTGCAGTTTGCCGTTCACAAACGTCGGGTAAACAGCATCTTCGGTCCCTGGCAGGGGAACGACTTCGGGGTCGGGTTCGCCAGAAGCCAACGGAATAAACCGAATTTTGGCGGGTCCGGTGCGTTCTTCCGTTTCAAAGTAGAGCAGGGGCTTGGTAGGGTGGAAGGCGGGATGCCAAGTTACTTTGTACGCAGGCTGCCCAACTTTGCGAACGATCTCCCAGGAGGTTCCCTCCACGTTCAGGTCGGCTTTTTTATTCGTCGTTTTTTGGTAGACCACGAGCTCAATGCCGGCAATTCCATCCACGCATTGGTTGTTCCAAACCGGAAGCGCGAGCCATTCGCCGTCGGGGCTAAATACGGGGGGACCTGCCCACCGCTCGGTTCCTTTGGCACGAACGGGTTCCACTGCCCCGTTTTCAGCGCGGTACAAGGAATAGGGCTTCTTGAATTTCCCGCAGCCCTCAACCTGCAACGTGCCGTGGTCGGTTTCTGGACGGTCGGAAACAAAGTACACCACGCCCTTTTTAGCGGGGGCAATGAGGTAGTCGTTGGCTGTTGAATTTACAGCGGACACCCAGGAAGAGGATTCCACAGGGGTGGGGTTCGACCCATTTTGGCTCCAGAGTATTCCGGAAAACAAAAAGGCGAAGGCGAAAAGGACGGTACGGGATCCGGTCATGGCTTAGAAATAACGAGGGCCTGCGATGCTGCAAGGCTTGCGTTTGGGCGTTAAGGAAAGGCCAATGGTGTGCGATTGGCGCGTGAACGCTTGAAGCGGATTGAGGGGGTAGGTATAATTGTAGAATACCCGGTACGGACGGTTGCTCGCCGTAGAAAGGGCAATGCCAATGCCGTCTTTTGGCGAAAGGACCAGGCCACCCGCTCCAATTGTTTTATGGGCCAAAATGGCGTGGTAGTTGGCGTCCACAGGTGCGTTTTGCACTTGGTTGAAGACAGCAGAAAGGCGCAATGTGGTGGATTTGTTGACCACGGGCACGTTCACACCAGCGAAGACATGGCGGTGAGAAGGCACGGTCGTTAGTGGGCTCCATCCCCGGCTGGACAAGTCCAAGGTGGAAAATCCGACGTAGGCCCAGTCCTTGAAGTTGTAACTCAGTCCAAAGCCAAAATTGGGGAGGGTGAGGGTTTGATTTCCCAAGGAGAAAGCGGGGTCAATGGGGACGTCCAACTCGGGTTTGGAGTAGTCTACATTCCAATTGTCCACGCCAATTTTCAACCCAAAGGACAGTTTTTGGTAGTCGTCCAGCTGGATGGTTTTGGCCAAGGTGACGGAGGGCGTAACCCGGGTCAAAGGGCCCGCCTGGTCCCCCAAGAGCGACGCTTGGAGGTTGAAGTTCTTCGTGTTGAAGTCTCCTGCAAAGGCCATGGACCGAGGTGCTCCCTCAATACCGATCCATTTTTGTTGGTAGCCCATGGCAAACCGATGGTCCAGTTGGCCTGCAAAGCTGGGATCCAGCAAGGCAGCATTGAGGAGGTACCCGTCGTTGAAGGAGTATTGTTGGCCCCAGGATAGAGAGGCGGCCGCGGCCCACAGGGCCGCGGAACACCAAAGCTTAGCGGGTAATGAAGACATAGCCGGAGTATTGACGTTGGTGGGTTAAGTCGGTGAAAATGTAGTAGTACGTTCCGTCGGGCACGCGTCCGTCGCCTTGGACGGTGGAAACCTTGACGTTCGGAGTTCCATCGAAGGAATTGTCGTACTGGGATTTGCGGTAGACCACCTCGCCCCAGCGGTTAACAAGGACGACTTCGTTTTCGGCTGCATACTGCTGGTTGCGAATCCGCCAGGTGTCGTTGGTTCCGTCGTCGTTGGGAGAGAAGCCCGACGGGATAAAGGGATCGCACAAATCGGGGTCCATGATGTTCGGAATACCGTCGCCGTCGCAATCCTCGGTATCGGATTCGTATTCGTCGAGGATTCCATCTCCGTCGATGTCGATGTCCCGGAAGTCGGGGATGCCATCGCCGTCGGTGTCCACGGGATTATTCCCGTCAGGTCCACGTTCGTCCGCATCCGATTTGCCGTCGTTGTCGGAATCGAGGTCCAAATAGTCCGGTGTTCCATCGCCGTCGGTGTCCAAAGGATTGGCCCCGTTGGGTCCGGCTTCGACTTGGTCCGGAATGCCATCGCCGTCGGAATCCAAGTCGAGGAAGTTGGGGATGCCATCTCCGTCGGAATCAACGGGGTTGTTGCACGACCCTGCGGCTTCTACGGCGTCGGGAATGCTGTCGTCGTCGGAGTCTGTGTCGCGCCAGTTGCCGGCCAAATCGGAGTCTTGGTCGTTGGTCAACTCAAAGGAATCGGGGATGCAGTCGTTGTCCGAATCGGTGTCCAAATAGTCCGGTGTAGAATCGCCGTCGGTGTCGGGTACCGGTGTGGCATTTTTGCCTTCCGCGATGTTCGAGATGTTGTCGCAGTCGTCGTCGGTGGTGCCAACGGTTACGAAGTTGGAAGGGCTTGTGCATCCGTTAGCATCGGTAACGGTTACAAAGTAGGCGCCCGGGGCCAGGTTCGACGCATTGCCCGACGTTTGTGCGGGGGTGCTGCTCCACAAATAGGTGTAAGGTGCCGTTCCTCCCGTGACTGAAGAATTTACGCTGCCGTTGGTGCTAACCAAGCACGTGGCATCG
>JBIIBX010000030.1:0-11890 GCA_044239185.1 Schleiferiaceae bacterium
CCAAGGGCAATGCGGCGGACCCTTCCGCTCCCACCAGCAACTGGGCATGGGGAATTCGGCCGTCTGCACCTTCGTGGAGCCAGGCGTGGCCCGGGGGAAGGCCAAAGGGAATGTCGGCAAATCGCATGGATGCGAAGTTAAGGCAGTACCTTTGAGCCATGCTTACGTTGGACCATTTTTCCTTTGCAGGGCAACGCGCTCTGATTCGTGTCGATTTCAATGTGCCTTTGACGGCCGACTTTCACGTGGCGGACGGAACGCGGATTGACGCGACCTTGGCTTCGTTGAAGAAAATTCTTCAGGACGGGGGCATGCCGGTCGTCATGTCGCACCTCGGAAGGCCAAAAGGCCCGTCGGACGCTCTGTCTTTGAAGCATTTGATCCCTTACATTGAGGAGAAATTGCAAATTTCTGTGGTTTTTGCATCCAATTGTGTAGGACCGGAAGCGTCTGCACTGACGGCCGTTTGCAAGCCTAATTCGCTGGTTCTCTTGGAGAATTTGCGTTTTCATCCCGAAGAAGAAGCCGGAGATGCCGCATTTGCACAAGCCCTTGCGGTCCACGGAGATCTGTACGTAAACGATGCCTTTGGAACGGCCCACCGGGCCCATGCGAGCACTGCGGTGATTGCGCAGTTTTTCCCCAAAAAATGCTGCTTCGGATACGTGATGGCCCGCGAAATCGAAAACGTGGACAAGGTGCTGAACGGAGGCCAAAAGCCGGTAACGGCCGTGGTTGGCGGTTCCAAAGTGTCCTCGAAAATCGACATTTTGCGCCAATTGATGCAGCGCGTAGATCATTTGGTGATTGGCGGAGGCATGGCGTTCACGTTTATTCGCGCCCAAGGCGGTTCCATCGGGAACAGCCTGGTAGAAGAAGACAAGTTGGATTTGGCGCTTTCGTTGTTGGACGAAGCCAAGGCCCGTGGGGTGCAATTCCACTTGCCGATTGACGTGGTTTGCGCAGACCGTTTTGCCGCGGATGCAGCTACTCAAATCACGGAGGCTCAACGTATTCCCGACGGTTGGATGGGGCTGGACGTGGGTCCGGAGTCCCTGGAAGCGTTTGGAAAGGTCATCGACGCTTCGGCTACACTTTTGTGGAACGGCCCGATGGGGGTTTTTGAACTGGAACCTTTTTCCCACGGGACGAGAATCTTGGGCGAACGCATTGCGGCCCGCACCGAAGAAGGAAAGCTTTTCTCGCTGGTTGGCGGGGGAGACAGCGTGGCCGCTGTCAATCAATTCGGTTTGGCGTCTCGGGTGAGTTACGTCAGCACGGGCGGCGGCGCTATGTTGGAGTATTTGGAAGGCCGCGTTTTGCCCGGAATTGACGCGGTTCTACAGGCGGAAGCCTAAGCAATTAGCCCAACTCGGCGGCAAGTACACGTGCACGGGGAATGCCGGCGAGATGGCCGGAACTACCCCTGTATCCAGCGGGCAGATTCCGAGGCAATCCAGGCTCCAGCCCGGCAAAATTTACCGTATAAGTAGCTGTCTGACAGAGTTTTGTCCTCTACTATGGGGAACAATTGGAAGAGCGAGTCGGCGTAATGCGTCAAAACCGCAGCGAGCAAAAAGTACTTCACCGCGCCCAGGAATCCCCCTACAGCCCGGTTGGCCCAGCCCATCCAAACCCATTTTAAGGCCACGGTAAGCGCTTTGCCAAGCAAAATAACAACCACCATCACTCCCACAAAAAGCAACAAGAAAGCGGCCGCCTGAGCGCCTTTGGGCCCCGCATCAAACACCACCTGCAACCAGTCGGCCAAGTCGCTTTTGAACCACCGTGCAGCGAAAATGCCTAAAACTATGCCCACCAATCCCGACCATTCGTTGACGGCACCGCCCCAAAGGCCTTTTCCGACGCCATACAGGATAGGGGCCATTAAAATCCAGTCCAAAATTCCCATTCGTTAAAGGTACATTTGAATTGTGGAAGAGTTAAAAGCCAAATGGGAGCGCGTGGTAGAAGTAGCTACGGCGCGTTTTTCGCCCGGAGACCCCTTGGATGTTGATTCCTTGGTCTTTATTGTGGGACTTCAGGAAGTCAATCAGCCTCACCAAAAGTGGTCCAAAGAGGCCAAATTGGACCTGATGCACGTCGGTATTTGCCGGTTGTTGGAGCCGTTGGGGTATTACCGTTTGGAAGGACGGGATGCAGACGGTTGGCCGCATTACGCATTGGTGGAGGCCTTGCCGCACCTCAAAGCCGGACAGCAATCGCTGTTGATGAAAGAAGCGTTGGTCGGTTATTTTGAGGAGAACGGCTGGATCGATTGAGGCGTTTATTGTGCGATCTGCGCACGTTTGGGCACAAAAAAACCCGCCGGAGCGGGTTTGTAAGGAGCAACTAAGCGTTTAGCATCCGGAAGCACCGCCGGAATACGGAAGAACCACCACTTTGAGTTCCACCACGCTGTCTGCAATGAGTTTGACAAATCCGCATCCTTCAACCAAGGGTGGATTTCCGCCTTTGGACGCTTTCACCTGAAGGACAGCCTCATACGGGTACGTGTGGATACCGGTTTCCCCAAAGACGTTGGTGGTGTCGTTGAAGTCGGGAATGGCGTTCACGACCGGAGCGGTAGCACGAACCAACGCGTTTTGAATGCGAATGCCGTCTTCATTGACCACCACAATGCGGAAGGAGTAAACGGGCAATTCTTTTTTGCAAGAACCTGCGCTCAAGAGCACCAGCGCCAAGCCGACGAGGGTAAAGAAGGACTTTTTCATGGGGCACAACCGTTGTCAAGTACGCCGTAGGGTTTTAGAATAACGACGACCTCTTTGTTAATTCCAGGCTCGAAATAGACATACGAACAGCCTTTCCAGCCGCCTTTTCCGCATTCGATGTCGAAAAAAGCGGGCAGGTCGTGGCGGAAAATGGCTTCGCCCGAGGCTTCGGAGTACCGGTAGCGATTCACAACCGAAGACCCGCCGTTCACAGGGGCATACAGCCGGACCAGCGCATTTTGAATGGGAATGCTGTCTGCATTCATAACGCGCACCTTGATCTCCCCGTAATCGCGCGATTGCTCGTAGCAACCCGTTAGAAAAAAGGGAAGGGCGATGAGGGCCGCAAGGACACTCCAGGAGGGAATACGAAGGCGCATGGTTTTCGTTACTTTTGCAAGCTAGGCAAGGAACAAATATAATGAAAGAAGCCATTGAGGCGCATCTGCGCCAAGTAGAGGACTTTGTGCCGGTGGATGCCGCCGCGCTAGAGGCCTTCCGCGTCGCGTATTTGGGAAAAAAGGGACACGTCACCGGGTACTTTTCGGACTTTAAATCGGTTCCCGCAGAGGAAAAAAAGCAATTTGGGCAGTGGGTAAACACCTTAAAGCAAGCTGTTGAGGATAAATTAGAACGCTACCGCGATCGGTTTTCTTCCCAATCGCAGCGGACCGGTGAGGACGTAACCCGTCCCGCTGTGGACTTCACCCCCGGGGCCTTTCACCCCATCACCCTGGTTCGAAACGAGATAGTGCGCATTTTGGAGCGCATGGGTTTTGCCGTGGCCGAGGGCCCGGAAATGGAGGACGACTGGCACAATTTCAGTGCCCTCAACTTCCCCGAAGACCATCCGGCCCGGGACATGCAAGACACCTTCTTTTTAGCGCGTCACCCCGACTGGGCTCTTCGTACCCACACTTCCAGCATTCAAGTGCGCTCCATGGCCCACCAGGAACCGCCCATTCGAATTATTGCTCCCGGACGCGTATTCCGCAACGAGGCCATTTCGTCGCGTTCCCACTGTGTTTTTCACCAGATCGAGGGACTTTACATTGACAAGAACGTCTCTTTTGCGGACTTGAAGCAGACTTTGCTGGAGTTTGCGCGTGCTTTCTTTGGCGAAAAAACCCAAATACGGCTGCGCCCCTCCTACTTTCCGTTTACCGAGCCGTCGGCCGAAGTGGACATTTGGTGGGGCCTGGAAAACGAGGTGGACTACCGCATGACCAAGGGAACTGGCTGGCTGGAAATTATGGGGTGTGGCATGGTAGATCCCGCTGTTTTGGAATCCAGTGGCATTGACCCCGAGGTGTATTCCGGTTTTGCTTTTGGCATGGGCATAGAGCGCATTGCCATGCAGCGTTTTCAGATTCCGGACATTCGCGCCTTCTACGAGAACGATACACGCTTTTTGCGGGCTTTTCAGGGCGCGCTGTAACCACGCCGCCCAAACAACAAAAAACGCGCCCCACGGGGCGCGTTTTGCGTTTAAAACGGATTTTGGGACTATTCCACCACCGAAATCTTCATCATGTTGGTGGTTCCGCGTGCCGCAATGGGCATGGACGCCACCGTGATGACGGTTTCACCGCGTTGGATGTATTCCTTCTCTCGGAGAATGTGCAAAACGTCTTCAAAGGTTTGGTCGGTGCTGACCATGCCGTCGTAGAAAAACCCTCGAACACCCCAAAACAAATTCAGTTTGTTCAAAATTTGGCGGTTGGAGGTGAACACACAGATGCTGGAAGCCGGGCGGTGGGCGGATATTTTCTGCGCCGTATAACCGGAATAGGTCATGGTCACAATGGCTGTGGCATTGATCATGTCGGCCGTTTTGGATGCTTGGTAGCAAACGGTGTCGGTCAAGAACCGCTCGGAATCACGGGCAGGAGGGTTTTCGGTCACCTTGAGCAACCGCGAAGCTTCTACGTTGCGGATGATCCGGGCCATGGCCTGCACCACTTCCACCGGGTATTTGCCTACGGACGTTTCTCCGCTGAGCATCACAGCGTCCGCGCCGTCCAAGACGGAATTGGCCACGTCGTTGACTTCTGCCCGGGTGGGCGTCATCTGGTCGATCATGGTTTCCATCATTTGGGTGGCCACAATCACGGGTTTGCTTAAGGCAATGGCTTTTTGGGCCAGCATTTTCTGGATCAAAGGGACCGATTCCATGGGAACCTCAACCCCCAAATCGCCCCGGGCCACCATGATGGCATCCGTAGCAGCCAAAATGCGGTCGCAGTCTGCCACCGCCTCGGGCTTTTCCATTTTGGCGACAATGCCTGCATTGCTTTTGCGGCCGTCAATGATTTTGCGCAGTTCGCGGATGTCCTCGGCGTTGCGCACAAAACTCAGTCCAATCCATTCCACGTTTTCGTCCAAGGCCACGTGCAAGTCCACGATGTCTTTTTCCGTCAAACACGGCAAAGAAACGTGGGTATTGGGGAGGTTGACGCCTTTTTTGCTTTTCAAAGGTCCGCCTTGAATCACTTCAGCCACCACTTCGTCTACGCCGTTGGTGGAGACCACTTGCATCATCAACTTGCCGTCGTCCAGCAAGATGCGCTCACCGGCTTTGACGTCTTTTGGGAAGTCTTGGTAGGTCATGTAGACCCGCTCCTTGGTGCCTTCGCATTTGTGGTTGGTGAAGACCACGCGGTCGCCCGGAGCCACAACGGCCCCTTCTTCGACCACACCCACGCGGAGTTTGGGCCCTTGGAGATCCGCCAAGATGGCAGCGGTCATGTTGTTGTCTTCTAACACCTTGCGAATTCGGCGAATCAGCAAGCGGTGTTCTTCGGGGTCGCCGTGCGAGAAGTTGACGCGGAATACGTTAACTCCGGCCCACAACAGCTCCAACAATTTCTCGTCCGAGCTCGAAGCGGGCCCCAGGGTGGCTACAATTTTAGTGCGTTTCATGGGGAGGGGATGAATCCAATTCGAGGGCGAGCTTTCGCAAAAGGGTTGGTGGCAAAGGTACGGGTTTCCCCGCGGTTGAAAGCGCTTGGATCAGGTGATTTGGCCGGGACGGAGCAGGGTGAATAATGACCATCCAGTCCAACACCGGTTTGTTTACCAGCGGCCGAGTGGCCGCGGGCGCTTCGTTGTCAAACAAGGAACCAGAAAGGGTGGGCATCTCTACCCATTCCCCGCGCTCCGGTTGGTTTACAAGTACCGTCCAACGGCATCCCCGCTCGGGGTCCCAACAGCTGTATTCGGCGTGCCACGTTCGTACGCCGTTGTGCAGGATTTCCCGGTCTTCGGGAAGGCGCGCCAGGGCAATTTGGAGAGCGGAATTCCAGCGGTATACCGCGGTGTAATCCGGTACCGGCCCGGTCATGCCGGTCAACCAAGGGAGGTCTTCTTCTTCCTCAACGTCGAGCACGTACCGGTTGCTCACTGGTTCTGATTTTTAGTTGTTTGCAAGCCCGACGCGCTGCGTCTTCTTCGGCCTTTTTCTTGGATGGCCCGGACCCTTCGCACAATTTTTCGTCGTCCAGAAAAATGGCCATTTTGAACTGCATCTTGTGGTTTTGGCCGGTTGAGTCTTCCAAAACAAAGCGGAAGTTTCGCTTGTGGCGCTGCACCCATTCGATCCAAACGCTTTTGTAGCTGATGACTTGGCGCTCTACAGCTCCCATGTTGATGAAGGCATCCACCAGACGTCTTTCCACGAAGCGACGGGTTCCGTCCATGCCTTGGTCCAGGTAAATCGCCCCGATCAGGGCTTCCAGCGTGTTTCCGGGCAGCGAGGAACCGGGTTGCTGGTGCCGCCCTCCCCCTTGTCCGGGATCTACGTAGTCGGTGAGATGCAGTTGTTTGGCAATGGCGTTTAAGGCCGATCGGCTGACCACTTTGCTGCGCATGTTGGTGAGGTAGCCCTCGTCGCCGTCGGGGTATTTGCGGTACAAAAATTCCGCCATCAGCGTCCCGAGAACGGCATCGCCCAAAAACTCCAAGCGCTCAAAGAATTTGCTGGCCTCTCGGGGATGGTATCCCGGCGTTTTCCGACGGAAGGCAAGCGTATAGAGGTGCCTTTGCTTTGGGGTGAATCCCACCATTTTCCGAATGGCACGCAGGAAGACGACCTCTCCCGTTGAAGGAGAGAGCCACAAACGCAAGCGGTGAATCATGGAATTATTCCTCGTACTTCTTGAACAACACCGAGGCGTTGTGGCCGCCAAAACCGAAGGTGTTGCTACACGCAGCGCGCACGGTGCGGTACTGGGGCTTTCCGTACGTCATGTTCAGCTTCTGGTCGATTTCGGGATCGTCTGTGAAGTGGTTGATCGTAGGGGGGCAAACGTCGTGGAAAACAGACAGTACGGCTACAGCTGCTTCTGCTGCTCCTGCGGCACCCAGCAAGTGACCGGTCATGGACTTGGTCGAACTGATGTTGAGGTCGTAGGCATGGGCACCAAAGACGTTTTGGATGGCCTTGATTTCTGCCACATCACCCAAAGGAGTAGAAGTGCCGTGGACGTTGATGTAGTCCACTTCGTCGGGACGCATTCCGGCATCCTCCAACATGTTTTTCATGACGTTGGTGGCGCCCAGTCCTTCGGGGTGGGGTGCCGTCATGTGGTAGGCATCGGCAGAAAGCCCGCCGCCTACGAATTCGGCGTAAATTTTTGCTCCGCGCGCTTTGGCGTGCTCCAATTCTTCGAGAATCAGGCAGGCAGCCCCCTCTCCCAAAACAAAACCGTCGCGGTCTTTGTCGAAGGGACGAGAGGCCGTTTCAGGACTGTCGTTGCGGGTGGACAAGGCGTGCATGGCATTGAAACCGCCAATTCCTCCAGGGGAAACGGCTGCTTCGGAACCTCCCGAAACAATGACGTCGGCCTTGCCCAAACGGATGTACATCAGGGCGTCGATCAGCGCGTTGGTGGAGGAAGCGCAGGCGGAAACGGTGGTGAAGTTCACCCCGCGTAGCCCGTATTTCATGGAAATATGACCACCGGTGATGTCGGCAATCATTTTGGGAATGAAGAAGGGATTGAACCGGGGCGTACCATCGCCCCGGCCATAATCCACACATTCATTCAAAAAGGTGTCTAGCCCGCCGATTCCGGAACCCCAAATCACGCCGGCACGGTCCAAGTTGATTTTCTCCACATCCAGTCCGGAGTCGGTCATGGCCTCGTCGGCCGCAACCATGCCCAGCTGGGTGCACCGGTCCATTTTCCGCGCTTCTTTGCGGTCAATGAAATCCGTCGGTTCAAATCCTTTGACTTCGCAAGCGAATTTGGTTTTGAATTTTTCCGGGTCAAACAGGGTAATGGGGCCCGCACCGCTGCGTCCTTCCAACAGCCCTTGCCAAAAAGCAGGTGCCGTGTTTCCCACTGGCGTTAAAGCGCCAATGCCCGTTACTACAACCCTTTTTAACGTCATAAACGTTTAGAATTCAATTACTTGTTGTTCTCGATGAACGTAATAGCGTCGCCAACCGTAGCGATGTTCTCGGCTTGGTCGTCTGGGATTTGGATGTCGAATTCTTTTTCGAATTCCATGATCAACTCAACGGTATCCAAAGAGTCGGCGCCTAGGTCTTGCGTGAAGGATGCTTCATGAGTTACTTCGGCTTCGGTAACACCGAGCTTATCAACGATGATGGCTTTCACACGGGATGCAATGTCGGACATGCTTTCCAGTTTTTTAAAATTAGTGGAGCAAAGGAAAGAAATCTGATCCAACCGCACAAACCGGTTGCGCGAACAAAACGTATCTTTGAAGGCACAAAATCTCCTTGAAACCCTTGAAAAACCTAGGAATATTGGCCTCTGGGTCTGGAAGCAACGCCCAGCGCGTTTGGCAGTATTTTTCTTCTTCCAAGGAGTTTGAGGTGTCCATAGTGGCCACAAATCGAGCAACGGCGGGTGTTGTGGACCGCGCGTCCCAAGACAATGTGCCTTGCCTTGTTTTCTCCCCCACCCCCGAGGGTTTTGCGCTCGTACTGGAGGCTTTTCAGGAAAGAGGGGTGGAAGCCGTTTTTTTGGCCGGCTTTTTGAAACCGCTGCCGAACACCTGGATTCAGGCCTTTCCCCATCGGGTTTGGAACTTGCACCCCAGCCTTTTGCCTTTGTTTGGCGGAGCCGGAATGTACGGAATGCATGTTCACCGCGCCGTTGTTGCCGCAGGGGCTATGGAAACGGGGATCACCTTGCACGAGGTGAGCGAGCGCTACGACGAGGGCCCCATTTGTTTTCAGGCCGTCGTACCCGTACTGCCCAAGGACACCCCCGAAGACGTGGCGGCCAAAATCCAAGCACTGGAAGAAGCCCATGTTCCCGTAGAATTGGAGCGGCTGATGCGCAAAACGCTGGCATAATCCGATGGACGCAGTCGAAATTTATACGGACGGTTCATCGCGGGGGAATCCCGGCCCAGGAGGGTACGGGGTGGTGCTGAAATTTGGCGACCTGCAGCGGGAATTGTCCGAGGGTTTTCTTCGTACCACGAACAACCGCATGGAGTTGATGGCCGTCATTGTGGGCTTGGAGACTTTGAAAAGACCTTGCCGGGTTTTGGTGGTGAGCGACTCCAAATACGTAGTCGACTCCGTCGAAAAGCGGTGGATCGACGGGTGGATTCGCAAGCACTGGAAAGACGTAAAAAACCCCGACCTGTGGCAGCGGTATTTGCTCGCAGCCAAGCCCCACGCGGTAAAATTCCAGTGGGTAAAAGGTCACGCCACCCATGTGCTCAACAACCGGTGCGACGTGTTGGCCACCCAAGCTGCGCTAAAAGGACCTCACCGGGTGGATGCGGGCATGGGCGGGGACCCCAAATTGCTCTAAAACCCGTTTTCGGTCAGCCAGTCGGCAATTTTCCGGTCGTTGGAAAGGCGAGGAAGCTTGTTTTGTCCACCCAACTTGCCCATGGATTTCATGTAGGCTTGGAAGGCATCAGCCGGTACGGGCCGAACCACTGCAGGGCGCAAAATCCCCCCCGAAACCAAGTCTTTGTAGTAGGTGTTTTTGGCGCACAAAGCGGCATCCAACGCCAACGAGAAACGCTGCAAATCGCGAGGTTCCTGGTCAAATGCGATGGACCACTCGTGGTAGGGCAAACCTCCTTCGGCAGGAGCCACCTGCGGGGCTACGGTAAATTCCCGAACCACGCAGGGTTCGGCGGCTACCGCGGCCTGCAAGGCCGCTTCTACCTCGCTGCCAATAACGTGCTCTCCAAAGGCACTGATGAAGTGTTTGATGCGCCCCGTCACTTGAATGCGGTAAGGGTTCAATTCCACAAAGGCGATGGTATCCCCAATGGAATACCCCCACAATCCCGCGTTCGTGTGCATAATCAGTGCATAGTTCACGCCTACTTCTACCTCCGCGAGGGTCAACCGAGGAGGATTGGGTTCAAAATACCGATCGGCGGGAATGAATTCGTAAAAAATGCCGTTGTCTACCAGGAGCAAGAGTCCGGGTTGATCGTACCGGTCTTGGTAGGCAATAAATCCCTCCGAGGCGGGATACGGGTCGATTCGGGTGATTGCTCCGCCAAACAACTGTTCAAACCGAGCGCGGTAGGGCTCAAAGGCAACCCCTCCGGCTATGTACAGTTTGAATTGTGGAAAAAGCTCCTGGATTGAGGTTTTTCCGGACTTTTCCAGCAGGCGCTCAAAATACATTTGGACCCACGGAGGGATTCCCCCCAAAGCCCGCAAATCTTGGCCGATGGTTTCGTCGCAAATGCGGTCCACTTTGGCCTCCCAGTCTTCCATGCAGTTGGTTTCCCAGCTGGGGAGTCGGTTGTTTTGCAGGTAAGCAGGCACGTAGTGGGCGGAGATTCCACTCAAGCGCCCTACTTGGATGCCGTTTTTTTCGGTCATTTCGGGGCTGCCTTGCAGGAACATCAATTTGCCGTTGACCAACGAAGCGTCTTTGCTTCGGTGGATGTAGGCCAACAGCATGTCTCGGGCAGCGCGGATATGGCCAGGCATGGATTCCTTGGTGAGCGGGATGTACTTGGTGCCGCTGGTGGTTCCCGACGTTTTGGCAAAATAGAGCGGTTTTCCGGGCCACAAAACATCGGGTTCTCCCTCTACCACCCGGTCGATGTAGGACCGAAGGCCTTCGTAGTCTACTACGGGGACGCGCGCTTGGAAATCCGCAAGGGTTTGGATGGATTTAAAATCGTGGTCCACGCCAAAAGCCGTTTGGGAGGCTTTTTGGACCAACATTTTCAACACGCGGTTTTGTGCTTCCACGGGCCGTTGGATCCATTTTTGGTTTTTTCTGTGGATGAACGACGCAAAGCGTTTGGCGGCCCATTCTTTCAGTGTCATGGAATAGCGCTTTTAGGGAAGATAAACGGCGGGATTGACAGGTTGTCCCTTGAGCCACAATTCGAAGTGGACGGATGGAACTTTTTCTTGCAGGCCTTTTCCACTGAAGGCAATGGCTTCTCCTGCCCGCACTTTGGCTCCCCGTTTTTTTAGAACTTGGGCATTTTGGCCGTAGAAGGTTAAGGCATTTTGGGCGTGTTGCACCCACAGAAAATGGCCCCATTCCGGACTCCAGTCGGACTGGATGACGGTGCCGTCCAGGGCACATTTAACCGTAGTGCCCTCAGGAACAGACCAATCCACGCCGAGGTGTCCTTTGGTAGGCGCGTAGGATTGGAGCACAGAACCGGTCACCGGGGCTACAAATCCCCCCAAAACCTGCACAGATGGACGGGTGGTAAGCCGGTATTGGTCCACGGCTTCCTGCTTTTGCCGAAAGGATTTCTCGGACTTTCCGGGCAGCAATTTCTCCGGGTTGGCGGTGGCTGCAGGCGCTTGGGGGGCAATGCTGTCCGAAAAAGGGGTGTTGGATAGGATCCGTTGAACGGTGGACCATTTGACCTCGTGAAATTCCACGACGGATTCCAAGGAGTCGATTTGGGTAGTCAGGTGCAGGGCGTCGCGCCGAAGCTGGGTGGAAGCGTATCCGGGAATGTACTCCCGAAGAGGGGTGTAGGCAATCAGGAAAATGGTCAGGGCAACCAAGCCCACGATGGAAGACCCTACGGCCAGAAAAACATGGAAACCCGAAAGGGTAAACGAGAACCGTTCGGCAAAGGTGTGGGTGTCCACCAAGACCACGCGGTACTTGTGGAGCAGCTCTTTTTTCAGTTGATGCCAACGCTTTTTAGCCACAGAA
>JBIIBX010000183.1:0-2939 GCA_044239185.1 Schleiferiaceae bacterium
CAGTTGATCAAAAAATAGGCATTGAATCCCTTGGCCTGGATGGTGGCCAACTCCTTCTCTACCCGCTCCCGTACTTCGCGCGAGGCCTTGGGATAGCGCTGCGGCAAGAGGTCCTCGCACAACTGCCGGAGCAATTGGATGTCGTTCTCCGGAGTGTCGGTGTAGGTCTGCAGATTTGCAGGAGCTGCCTCGGCCCCCATGGGGAGTGAAACGGTACAGCTTTTCAGCAATCGATCGGTTCGCTGAACCAATACGGGAGCTTCTTGGTAAGCCTGTTCCCAGTGCGCCCGTGTCATCCAAACTTCCCGGGGGTCGCAGGTGGCTTGTGGCCCTGTGTTTTCTAGAAGTGCATTTTGCCCGATGGCACGAAGGACCCGGTGGGACTTGAAATCGTGGGCCGTTGGCAAGGTGAAGGGCATCCAAGCAATGCACCGGTCGTTGTTGTTTCCCCATTTTTTGGCGGCCGCCCAGATTTCCCAAGGACGCACCCCAATCCACGCCCCAGGGGGGATCGGTCCTTCTGCATCCCACGGGTAAATGCAGGCGCACCCAGCGGACAGGGATTCATTTTGGGAAAATGCAGAGGCCGTGGGGTTTGACGCATGGCCGGCGGAGAGCCAGGCATGAAGGCTGTTTAATCCTACTCTATCTAATGCTAATATGCTGTATTTAAATTTATTATTTAATCTTATTTCAACTCCTGGTACAATATTGATTCCGGCTCGTTTGGCTTTTTGCAAGAGCGGAAGCAAGGCCGCCGTATGTCCAATGTCCGTAAGTGCCAGGTGGGAATGGTCGTCCAAAACGGCGCGTTCCACCAATTCCTCCAAGGCTATAAGCCCGAAGCCAAAACTGTAGGCAGTCCGTACGGCGGCCACGGCATCATGCGTTTCTTCGCCCCATGCCGCGAAGGGCCAACCCCGGCTTGGTGATGTACTCGGCCTCTTCAAAGAGCCGCTCCCCTTGGGGTTGCACCAACTCCACCCCCTTCAACCGGGCGTTCTTCATGGCCGGAGAGACGGGGTAGGCATTCATTCGGTTGTCTGCACAAGGTCGCAGCAGGGCCATGGCATCGGCGAGGGAAGTGTGCGGAGAAAGCCAAAGCGCCTCTTCCTCGGGTTGCAGGATGGCTGGGCAACGCGAATGCCCGATGGCTTTCATAACGCGGTTTGGACCCGTCGTTAAGATGGCAAACGACCGAGCAATCTCTCCGGTGATTGGATGGATCCACTCGTCCCAAATGCCTGCAAAAGCAAATGGGCGTTCTTTGTTCATCAAATAAACCAAGTAAGGCTTGCTTAACTTCTCGTTGTCAGGCCCCTCGTAGAAGGCATCGACGGGAATTATGCACCTTTTTTTTCGCATGGATAGACGAAAAGAGGGCTTATCCAAAGCGGTTTCGGACCGCGCATTGATGTACAGCGAGCCCGGTTTACTCCCCTGGGGGGATAAGCCGAATCTTTGAAAAACAATTTCCTGCGGTGAATCCCCGAGAATTACAGGAAGTTGATCACCGGGTGCTGCGTTCGCTGTGGGGGACCAGCGCTCCGGTGTCTTCACTTCCGCTTGGAAACGCTGTTCCAAAACCGCAATGGAACTGACTTGAACATACCGACCGCACATAGTGAATTTATTGATGAATTGAATTATTTAAAACACTGGATATTAGCAATTTACATTTATTTATAGATTTTATCTATGCCGGGTTTTTTAGCATTTTTGGAGGGTTAATTGGCGGATTCATCTCCCCTGCTAACCCGGGTTAGGCACCGCTCCCCTTCCCTACTCTACCTCCCCGGTTTCTATTTGGATTCGGCTATTGCCTCCTTCGGGCAAGCAACAAGGGCGGCCCTCCATCAAAGGGATTGCCCCCACCCCCTATCGACTTTGCATGCAAACCGGAGGCGCGTACCACCGCTCGGTCTCCGTACTTTTTCCGGACAGCGTCCAGGGCATGGTACAATTGGTAGGCACGGTCTTCCTCTTCAAAAAGCTGAAACTGCAATCCCCCTCCCACCAATCCCCCAAAGCGTATGCCCAACAAACGAACCATGAGGCGGCGGCTGTGCAGCTCTTGGAAAAGCGATTTTGCCAAGGGAATGAGCAGGTGGTCCGCACTGGTGTAGGGGATTTTTCGCTGCTTGGTCTGGGTCTCAAAATCCGCATACCGAATTTTAATGGTGACCTCACTGGTCACTTTTTCTCCTCGACGAAGCTGAAAACAGAGATTCTCGACCATGGCCGTGAGCAATCCCTCCAGTTTTTGGGTATCCAGTGTATCCCGCTCAAACGTGCGTTCTGCCGAAATGGTTTTTCGCTCTTGCGTGGGAACTACCGGCGAGGGGTCTACGCCCTGGGCTTTTTCCCACAAGGTCTTTCCGGGCTTGCCGAAGACCTGTTGAAGCAATTCCACGGGCATTTCTTGAACAGTTCCTACCGTCTGAACGCCGAGGTTGCGCAGGGATTGGTACATTTTCTCTCCCACCATCGGAATTTTGCGAACCGACAACGGTGCCAAAAAGATTTTTTCCTGCCCCGACGCAATGCGCAGTTGGTTGTTGGGCTTGGCCACTCCGGTAGCCACTTTGGAAACGGTCTTGTTCACCGACAGACCAAAAGACAACGGGAGGCCGGTCTCGCGCACAATGCGTTCCCGCAGTTCAGTAGCCATTTTGTACGTGCCCAGAAAACGATCAACTCCCGTGAGGTCGGCATAAAATTCATCTACCGAAGCCTTTTCAACAACCGGGACCGATTCCCGAACAATTTCTGTGACCGCCTGAGAATGGGCGAAATACGTGGCGGAATTTCCGTGAATAACAACCGCCTCTGGGCACAGTTCACGCGCCATCCGCATGGGCATGGCCGAATGGATTCCAAATGCGCGCGCTTCGTAGCTGCACGCTGCAACGACTCCCCGGTCTCCCGATCCGCCAATT
>JBIIBX010000184.1:0-2928 GCA_044239185.1 Schleiferiaceae bacterium
TTGATTGAATCCCAGTACCAACGGGCCAAGTCCTTGTTGTTGGAGAACCTGGACAAGCTGCATGCCTTAGCGGCCGACTTGATGGCCAACGAAGTCATTTTCAAAGAAAACATGGAGGCCATATTCGGCGTTCGTCCGTGGAAATCCAAGCAAGATATTTTGGACGAATTGGCCCTGGAAGCCGATGCAGCCAAGGCGGAAGGTGTGAGACAGGCGAACTTGGCCGATCGTCCTTCCGACGAATCTACGGACTCCCCAGAAGCGGCAGACCAAAACGCTGCGGTAACCGCATCGGGCGATCACACGACCGAGCCAACCTCGGAATCGGTTGCGGAGGAGCCAAAATCGGACACGGAAGCCACGAATTTGGACGCCAAAAATTAAAATTCATCTACGGGCAACGCGAAGTTTACTGATTTTTCGGTACTTTGCGTTGCCTTAAACCATTTGGGCAGTCGATCAATGGCAGGATTGTTGGGGAAAGTAATGGCCATTTTGAGCGGTCGTCCGGACTTGGAGCCTTCCGAGCCCGCGATGTCTTCGCGTGGAAAATACGCCCCCAAGGAACTCGATCCGTTGGACCTCAAATTCGTGAAACGCTTCACGGACAGCGGCGGGTACTTCTTGTTTTGCGAAACCCAAGAAGAAATCTTAAACAACCTGCGCAACATCCAAGCCGAAATTCGGCCCCGCGCTTTCTGGACCCCGGAACAGGCCGTGGTTGACGTCTTGCACAAAGCCCAGGTTCCCGTAGCCGCCACCCCCGCGGAGGCAGACATTATGGTAACCAGTGCCGAGGCCTTGGTGGCTTTCACCGGCGGCATCATGATTACCGACAGCCAAACCGGCGGCATGAAAGCATCGCAGTTCCCGGCCGTGCATGTGGCCTTGGCGCGCACCTCCCAATTGGTGGACAGCCTGTCCGACGGCATGCGCCGCATCAACAACGCCACACGCGAGCAACGCCCCCAGCAAATCATAACCCTCAAAGGCAAGTCCGACGAATCGGTTCGTCAGGCCTCTGCGGACCCCAACAAGCACCGCGAGTTGTACCTCTTGTTGTTTGAAGACGGTACCCTCTAACGGCCGGATGGATCGGCCCTACCCCCTCAACCCGTGAACGAAACCACCACCCGAACCCTTTGGGGAGGTCTGTACGCGGCCGCTTTGGTCCTGATTGTGGTCTACGGACCCCGTCCCTTTGTGGTGTTTTCGGCCGTCGCTGCCGTTTATACGGCCCGCGAGATCGGGCGCATGCAGGGCCTGGGAATAGGATTGCGCGTGGCCTTGGCGGCTTATGCCATTGCCGGATTTTATCTGGGCATGCGGTGGTCCGGGGCAACCATGGGCCCCTCCGAAGAGGGGGCTTCCGGCTACCTCTGGACCCGGGCGTTGGTGCCCTTTCTCCTGATCTGGGCCAGCGACAGCTTTGCGTATGTGGGCGGCCGGTGGTTGGGCAAAACGCCACTTGCTCCCCGTATTTCCCCTAAGAAAACGTGGGAAGGCGCCGCTTTTGGGGCCGCCGGGGTGGTTGCCACAGCCGGAGTGGCTTCGTGGATTTGGCCGGGCTGGAGCGGTCCGTGGTCCGCGTGGGGCCTGGGACTGGCCATCGCCGTAGCTGCTCCCTTGGGGGACCTGCTGGAGTCGTGGGCCAAACGCCGCGCCGGAGTCAAAGATTCCGGAGTCTTCCTCCCGGGCCACGGTGGTTGGTTCGACCGCCTCGATAGTTACTTGCTTGTTGCCTGGGTGCTGGGATTGGCCGCACTTTTGCATCCTTTTTGACCTTGAATCCTATTTTTTATCCCTCTACTTCTCTTCCTATGAAAAAAACCACCCTGTCGGTGGCCGCATCGTCCTTGCTGCTCCTCGTTGGCCTTGCTCCGCAATCCGCACAAGCCCAGCGCTCGTCCAAAGAAAAAGTAACGTTTGAAGTGGTGCGGCCTCCGCTGCTCCCGGTGGCAGCGGGTACCCCTGCCCAGGTGGAAGTGGTTTTGGGCTACCGGTCCAAGGTGGATGCGGTAATTGCCGCCAACGACGCGGCTTTCCAGCGCGCCATGGACGACTACCCCGCCATCGAAGCCGCGGCCAAGGCCGCGTACGACCAGCGCTATGCCCATTACCAGCAAGAACTGGAGGTGTGGAACAAAAAATCGTTGGCCGGAAAAATTCTGGAAAAGCAGCTGTTGGAAAACCAAAAGCCCCTGCCCCCGTCGCCCTACTACCCCCCTTCCAAACCCGTGAAGCAGCCCGTGGTGCACGAAACCCTGTTCGACGAAGCCGTTTTGGCCAGCACCTACGGACAAATCACCGGCCTTCCCAAGGGCAGCGGCGGTTTGCAGGTCAAACTGACCTTGTTGGGCTTTGAACACAGCGACCCCAAGGCCGTCGTGAAGAACGTGAGCACCTACAATTCCTCCACCAAACAGTCGGTGACCGTGCAGAAAGCGCAGTGGGAATTGGGCTACCGCCATCCCGTTCGGGTGGAGGTGCGCAGCGCCAGCGGTGCCGTGCTTTTGGACCAGACCCCGGCGTCGGTCTTGGAATTTGTGAACCACTCCACGGATCTGTTGCCCGGCAGCCAACCCGCTTTCCCGGCGGAATACTACTACCCCGCGTTGGAGCCCAAGGCCATGCAGTCCAGCATGGCGCTTATCCAACAGGAACTGAACTCCCAACTCGGAACGGTGCCTTTGAATTTGGAATTGCCCGTGTACGGAGTTTCCGGTGGCAAGGAGGACTACACCGACGTGAACCGGGCCCAAATGAAGGCCTTGGAGGGCTACCGCTTGCTGAAAGCGGACCCCGCGCGTGCCAAATCCAATCTGGCCGAAGCCGGCGCAGCGTGGGAAGCCGCATTGAACGAGTTTGACCCGTACAACAAAAAGGCCCGCATCCAACCGAACATGGTGGCCGACATGGCCTTCAACG
>JBIIBX010000185.1:0-2901 GCA_044239185.1 Schleiferiaceae bacterium
CTCCCAACTGGGTCTTGCCGCCCTATTTCTCGCGGAGAACCTCTTGCAAAATCACCATCTTGGATTCTGCGTCGGCCAGCTTCTTGCGTTCGTTGTCAATGACCGACGCCGGAGCGTTGGCCACAAATTGGGCATTGGACAACTTGCCTTGCACGCTGCGCACAAATCCTTGCAGGTAAATAAGCTCTTTCTCCGCCTTTTCGCGTTCCGCCGCAGCATCTTCCTCAGACACCGACAAAAACACGTGAAACTCGCGGATACCGGCGCGAATGGCCGTGGTTCCCTGGGGGACTTCCTCCACGGATTCAAACCGCGTCAGGTTGGTCAATTTTTGGATCAACGAGGCGCCTGCGGGTACCGCGCCGGTGAAAACGACCTCCAAGCCTTCCTTGAACGGCACATTCTTGTCTTTGCGCACCGTTCGCAGGGCCGTCACAATTTCTTCCAGCACCGCAAAATCGGCCAATGCTGCGCGATCGTCCGTTGCGGGAGTGGGCCATGCGGCGTGGTTGATGGTGCTTCCTACGGGACGGGCTGCCAACACGTGGTAGACTTCTTCCGTAATGAACGGCATGAACGGATGCAGCAGTACCATCAGCTCTTCAAAGAATCCGACGGTTGCCGCCAAGGTGCTGGCCGCGATGGGCTGTCCAAAGGCAGGTTTCACGGCCTCCAGGTACCACGCGCAGAAATCGTCCCAAATCAGCTTGTAGGTGCGCATCAAAGCCTCGGACAGGCGGTACTTTTCAAAGTCGTCGTTTAAATCTGCCACGGCCTGTGCCAACACCTGCCGGAACCACTGGATGGCCCATTCCGACGCGGTGTCTGCCGGCACATTCGCAGATTCCCAGCCCTGTACCAGACGCAAGGCATTCCACACCTTGTTGGTGAAATTGCGGCCGGTTACGCACAGGTCTTCGTCAAAAGGCAAGTCGTTTCCGGCGGGCGAAGTGAGCAACATGCCCATGCGGACGCCGTCTGCGCTGTATTGGTCGATGAGGTCCAAGGGGTCCGGCGAATTGCCCAAGGATTTGGACATTTTGCGGCCTTGCTTGTCCCGAACGATGCCGGTTAGGTACACCTTCTCAAAAGGACGCTTGCCGGTGTATTCGTATCCGGCCATGGCCATCCGCGCCACCCAGAAGAACAAAATTTCCGGAGCCGTTACCAAATCCTGCGTGGGATAGTAGTACTGCATCTCCGCGTTGTCGGGTTGGTTGATGCCGTCGAATACGGAAATGGGCCACAGCCAGCTGGAAAACCAGGTGTCCAAGCAGTCCGAATCTTGGCGCAAGTCCGTCGCCTGCAGCTGGGCGTTACCGGAGGCCAATCGGGCTTTTTCCAACGCCTCCTCGGGACGGAGGGCTACCACAAAGTCGTTCTCTCCCGTTCCGTAGAAATACGCCGGAATCCGATGCCCCCACCACAGTTGGCGGGAGATGCACCAGTCCTTGACGTTTTCCATCCAATGCCGGTAGGTGTTCTTGAATTTTTCGGGGATGAGCTGGATTTCGTCGGACTCCACCGCGTCCAAGGCAGGCTTGGCCAATTCCGGCATACGGATCCACCACTGCAAAGACAGGCGGGGTTCCACCACCGCTCCGGTGCGTTCGGACGTTCCAACCGACGAGGCGTACTCTTCCACCTTGGCCAACAAGCCTTGGGCTTCCAAATCCGACGCTACCTGTTTCCGGGCGGCAAACCGGTCCATGCCGGCGTACTGCAACCCGTGCGCGCTGAGCGTGCCGTCTTCGTTCAATACGTCCAAGGTTTCCAGGCCGTGCTTTTGGCCAATGGCAAAGTCGTTCCAGTCGTGTGCAGGGGTCACTTTGAGGCAACCGGTACCAAAGTCCAGCGCCACGTACTCGTCGGCAATGATGGGAATGAGCCGACCGCCCACGGGAACCCGCACCCGTTTGCCGTGCAGCGCCAAATACCGCTCGTCTTTGGGGTTTACGGCAATGGCCACGTCGCCCATAAGCGTTTCCGGCCGGGAGGTGGCCACCGTCAGGTAGGTTCCGGGTGCATCCTCCAATTCGTAGCGAACGTGGTACAGTTTGGCCTGGATGTCCTTGTGGATCACTTCTTCGTCGGACAACGACGTCTTGGCCTCGGGGTCCCAATGGACCATGCGCAGCCCGCGGTAGATGTGTCCTTTTTCGTACAGGTCAACAAATACTTTGTAAACGCTTTCGGAACGCGGCTCGTCCATGGTAAAGGCCGTGCGGTCCCAGTCGCAGCTGGCGCCCAGCTTTTTGAGCTGTTCCAGGATGATTCCCCCGTGTTTGTGGGTCCATTCCCACGCGTGCTCCAAAAAGGCATCGCGGGTGAGGTCGGACTTCTTAATGCCTTCTGCACGCAGCTTTTGAACGACTTTGGCTTCGGTGGCGATGGACGCGTGGTCGGTCCCCGGAACCCAACAGGCATTGAACCCGCGCAACCGGGCGCGGCGCACCAAAACGTCTTGGATGGTGTTGTTGAGCATGTGGCCCATGTGCAAAACGCCGGTCACGTTGGGCGGAGGAATGACAATGGTGTAGGCCTTCCGGTGGTCCGGGATGGACTTAAAATGTTGATTATTCAACCAGTAGGCATACCATTTGGCTTCGATCGCTTGCGGCGCGTATTTGCTGGGAAGTTCCATAGACTGCAAAAGTACGCTTTGGCATCGTTTTTGAAAGCCTTGTACATCGTACCGCTTTGTGTACATTTGTTCCGCTTTCGAAATTTTTTAACTCAAAGTCCACCATGAAAAACATCGTCCTCACTGCTGCAGTTGCCTTGGGTTCCCTGAACTTCGCTTTTGCCCAGAGCACACCAGCCGCCAACGCCAACGCTGCCGAAATCGCTTTTGAAAAGGAGCTGATTGACTACGGTAAAATCTCCAAAGGCGCCAACGGC
>JBIIBX010000186.1:0-2894 GCA_044239185.1 Schleiferiaceae bacterium
ACCCGGGTCAACCCATCCTCCCCGGAGGAATTCCCCGCCAACGAATTGACCATCTGACGCAAATTGTTGAGGTCGTTGCGCATGTCAAACAAGACCTTGTAGAGAATTTCGCGTTCGGTGTTGAATTCGCTCTGCGACAAGGGACTGTCCGACGACCGCGCAGGCAAATGGGACTGGGCAATTTCCGGAATGTAGTTCATCAGCGTCTCGGCAGACACCTCTCGGTCGGTTTCTACCACACTGAGTTGTTCCGCCAGGTTCCGCAGCTGCCGGATGTTTCCCGGCCAGCGGTACTGCTCCAAGGCCATTACGGCATCGGGGGCCAAACGCACCGCGGGGAGTCGGTATTTCTGCGAAAAATCCTGGGCAAATTTCCGGAAAAGCAAATGGATGTCTTCCTTCCGCTCCCGCAAGGGGGGCAGGTGAATCTCCACGGTGTTCAAACGGTAATACAGGTCTTCCCGAAACTTGTTGCGCTCAATGGCAGAAAACATATTCACATTGGTGGCACCCACCACGCGCACATTGGTCGACTGGGGTTTGGAGCTTCCGACACGGATGAATTCCCCGGTTTCCAGCACCCGCAGCAACCGGACTTGGGTGCCCAAGGGCAACTCGCCCACTTCGTCCAGGAAAACGGTGCCGCCGTCGGCTTCTTCAAAATAGCCCTTCCGGGAGCCCGTGGCGCCTGTAAACGACCCTTTTTCGTGTCCAAACAACTCCGAATCGATGGTGCCTTCGGGAATGGCCCCGCAGTTCACCGCCACCAACGGCTTGTGTTTGCGGTGGCTCAAGTTGTGAATGATTTTTGGAATCGCTTCCTTGCCCACACCGCTTTCCCCCGTCACCAAAACGCTGATGTCCGTAGCGGCCACTTGGATGGCTTTGAACAAGGCCCGGTCCAAGGCGGGCGACGTGCCCACAATTCCGAAACGCTGTTTGGCTTCTTGGATGGTCATTTGCCAAAAACATAGGTGGCACGAAGGGGTTGCCCGGTGTAAATCCGGGTACCCGTCATCACGTTGATGACAAAATTCTTTTGCGCCACAATTTCCATCCGTGCGGCTGTGGGAAGGGACTTTTTGAACACCACGTAAGGCACCATTCCGGTGTACGTCCCGTTCCAAATTTCCGTCCCCGCCGAATTGAACACCCGCACAACAAAGGGAGTGAGCAAATTTTCCACGCAGCGGCCTTCTTTCTCTTGGGCCACGCACAAGGTAAAGGCCCCTTCTTCCCTGACGGTTTCCTCCACAACTTGCAAGGTCAAATTGGAATCGTACCACTTGCCATCCGCGCCGCGGGTTTGGGCCCAGGCAGGCGCGGCCAAAAGCAGCAGCGCCAAAAATGCAGTTCCTTTCATGTTTATGCGGTTATGCTCTCTCCTAACAAAGTGGCCGGCGTGCACCGGTCGATTTTTACCCGAACAAAGTCCCCCGGCTGGTGGTCCCGCTTGGGGAACACCACCACCGTGTTTTGCGTGGTCCGGCCAAACAAATCGTCGGGCGACTTTTTGGACAACCCTTCCACCAATACTTCGACGACCTGTCCTACGTACGTTTGGTTGCGCTCGAACGAATGTTTTTGCTGGAGTTCAATGATTTCGGCCAGCCGGCGTTTTTTGACTTCCAAGGGAATGTCGTCCACCAATTTGCGGGCGGCGTAGGTGTTGGGGCGCTCCGAGTAAAAGAACATAAAGCCAAAGTCGTACTTCACCTGCTCCATCAGGCTCAAGGTTTGCTGGTGGTCTTCCTCGGTTTCTCCCGGGAAGCCGGCAATCAAATCCTGCGACAGCCCACAGCCCGGAACAATGGACCGAACGCGGTCGATCAAGTCCAGGTATTCCTCCCGGTTGTGGCCCCGGTTCATGGCCTTCAAAATGCGGCTGGACCCGCTTTGCACAGGCAGGTGGATGTACTTGCAGATGTTGTCGTGGGCAGCGATGGCGCGCAACACGTCGTCGGACATGTCTTGGGGGTTGCTGGTGGAGAACCGAATGCGCATGCCCGGCACAGCCGTGGCTACTTGGTTCAGCAAGTCGGCAAACCGAACGGCCGACGCTTGCGCCATGGAACTCGCCTTGGTAAAATCTTTCTTCAGCCCGCCGCCGTACCACAAATACGAGTCCACGTTTTGGCCCAACAAGGTCACTTCTTTGTACCCCTTGGCCCAAAGGCCTACTACTTCCTCCACAATGGTTTGCGGATTTCGGCTGCGTTCGCGGCCCCGGGTAAACGGTACCACGCAAAAGGTGCACATGTTGTCGCAGCCCCGGGTGATGGATACAAAAGCGGTAATTCCGTTGCCTCCCAAACGAACCGGTTCAATGTCGTCGTAGGTCTCTTCTTTCGACAGAAGTACGTTTACAGCCTTGCGCCCGCCGTCCAATTCGTCTAAAAGGTTGGGCAAATCGCGGTAGGCATCGGGGCCAACCAC
This sequence comes from Schleiferiaceae bacterium, assembly GCA_044239185.1. Taxonomy (GTDB): domain Bacteria; phylum Bacteroidota; class Bacteroidia; order Flavobacteriales; family Schleiferiaceae; genus CAMDTE01. The sequence continues at coordinate 2,437 of JBIIBX010000186.1, forward strand.
GAGGTCCACCAATTTTTCTTCTTCAAAAAACTTTTCCCGCACCCGCTCGGCCATGCAGCCCAAAACACCAATCTTGAGGTCCGCATTCCGGGCCTTAAGTCCGTTGAATTGCTCCAAACGCTTGCGAATCGTTTGCTCGGCTTTGTCGCGGATGGAACAGGTGTTGAGCAAGACCAAGTCTGCTTCTTCCAGGCTGTTGGTGGTCTCGTAGCCTTCTTTTTGAAGCAACGAGGCCACAATCTCGCTGTCCGAAAAATTCATTTGGCATCCGTAGCTCTCCAGGTACAATTTCTTTGCTCCCTGGGTTCCTTCCAGCACCAGGGCTTCGCCCTGGCGGGCTTCGTCGTGTTGGTCCGTTGTATTCATGTTGCAACCCCAAAGGTACATGAATCGTGCCAAGGTGACAAAATGGCAGATGCCTTCCAAACGTTTATCCAAAAATCCTGCCTTTACTTTGT
>JBIIBX010000187.1:0-2886 GCA_044239185.1 Schleiferiaceae bacterium
GAAGAGGCCTACCGGTCGGAGCCCGACCGAATCGCGCTGGCCCAAGCGGAAGGGTTTATCCGCCAAATTCTGGGTTGGCGCGAATTCGTCCGGGGCATTTACTGGGAGCACATGCCGGATTACGGCACCAAAAACGCCTTGAACCACCACGCCCCCCTTCCTGCGTGGTTTTGGGACGGCAACACCCAAATGGCATGCGTGCGCCACGCCGTACAGCAGTCGTTGGAACACGCCTACGCCCACCACATCCAGCGGCTCATGGTACTGGGGAACGTGGCCTTGCTTTTGGGCACCCACCCGGACGAGGTCGATGCGTGGTACCTGGGCATTTACGTAGATGCCCTTTCCTGGGTGGAAATGCCCAATACCCGGGGCATGAGCCAATTCGCCGACGGAGGAATCGTCGGCACCAAACCCTACGTTTCCACCGGGCAATACCTCAAAAAACAAAGCCATTACTGCGGTTCCTGCCACTACCGCGTGGAGGAACGCGTCGGGGAGAAAGCCTGCCCGCTCAACGCCCTGTACTGGGAATTTCACCACCGGCACCGCCCCACGTTGGGATCGTTGCCCCGGTTGGGGTACACCTACCCGACGTGGGACAAAATGGACCCCGAACAACAAAACGCGCTCCTGGCCCAAGCCGCCCACTGGCACCAAAACCGAGACACCCTCTAAAAAATGACCCAGCATCCCTCCCGCTACGTGTACTGGGTTCGCAACGACCTGCGTCGGACCGACAACTTCACCTGGGAGGCCTTGCTTGCCCACCGCACCGACCACGCTCCCGACGCACCCCTCCTCGCCCTGGTAACGGGACCACCGGGCTGGGATGCTCAAACGCCCTTTGGATGGAGCCGCCTATCGGATCGTCGGAAAAACCTGTGGCTCCAGGCAGCCCAGGGATTTGAGGCCGAATGGCTCTCGCAGCCTGGCGCCACCCTGGAATTTCATTGGGGCGCGAATCCTGCCGAACTGCTGCCGTCAAACACCGGTGCAGGGGATGCCGTCTTTGCCTCCAGAGGTTTTGCCACCGAAGAAATCCGCGAGGAGCGCGCCGTTGCACTTGCTGCACGCACCCACGGTTTTGAATTGAACCTCTTGGAAAACCACGACGTTTGGGAACCGTCCCTTTGGAACTTCTCTTTGCAGTCGCTGCCCCTGACTTTCAGCGGGTACCGAAGAAAGGTAGAAGCTTTGCCCCCACCGCCGCTGGGAAACCCAACGCTCCCTCCCTATCCGCAATCTGCAGCCCCGCCCCTTTCCAATGCCCACCCCCTCAGCGGATTTCCTTTTTCCGGAGACGCCCAATCGGCCCTGGCCCATCTCCGCCGGTTTGTTTGGGAGACCGACGGCCTTCGTCGCTACAAAGAAACCCGCAACGGATTGCTTGGCGTGGACTATTCCGGGAAAATCAGCCCGTGGTTGGCCACCGGAGCGCTATCTGTGCGAACGGTTTGGAAAGAAGTGAATCGGTACGAATCCGAGCGGGGGGCCAACGCGGGAAGCGAGTGGTTCAAGCTTGAACTCCTTTGGCGGTCCTATTTTTTGTGGGCCGGGCGGGTAGACGGGGCCAGCCTCTTTGGTCCTCAATGCGCCTGGGACAACAGCATTCAACACCGCGTGGCGCTGTGGACCAACGGCGAAACGCCCAATGCCTTTGTGAATGCCGGAATGATTGAACTGCGGGAAACGGGGTACATGAGCAACCGCATTCGGCAAAATACCACGTCGTACTTCATTCACCAACTCGGACTGCCCTGGCCCATTGGCGCCTCCTATTTCGAACACCACCTGCTGGACTACGAAGCCGCAGTCAACTGGGGCAACTGGAACCACCTCGCCGGTGGACCTCGTAATCCCGGACGACGTCCGCCCTTTGACCCCACCCAGCAAGCCGCCTTCTACGACCCCCAGGGGACGTACCAACGGACTTGGAGGAATTAATTTAATTAAAAAGATCGATTAAAGTATTGTAATCACTTACTGAATAGCTGATTACATCGCCGGTTGATGTGTCTTTTAGATACGCCTGATCCCCTTCCATTCGCTGCAATATCCACCGGATACCGCGTTGCTCGGCCCAGGCGTACTGCTTCTTTACCGCAGCGGCGTCCGGATAAAATTCGGCTGAAATTCCGGCTTCGCGCCATGCCCGAACGGCGGCATAGACCGCTTGAACCTCTTCCGGGTTCCCGGGGTGCAGCGCCATAACCGACGGCGCATGGCCCAATTGGTCCAGCGGAAAGGCATTCAAGGCCTCCAAACACAAGACAATGCGGTCCAAACCAAACGAAATGCCGATTCCCGGCAATCCCTTTCCTCCAAAAATGGAAGTCAAATCGTCGTAGCGTCCGCCGCCGCCAATGCTGCCCATTTCAACATCGTTCGCGGTCACTTCAAAAATGGCCCCGGTGTAGTAATTCAAGCCACGCGCCAAAGTCAAGTCCAACACCACCTGCTGCGGCTGGGAAATGTGGGCCAAAACAAAGCGTACATCTTCGATTCCGCGCATTCCTTCGGGGTGTTGGCCCAAGGCAGCTGAAAGGTAGGCCAGGCTTTCCGAGGTGGAACGCGGTGTCGCAATCAAGGCGCGCACCTTTTCCAAAACAGGCTCCTCAACGCCTTTGGTTTGCAATTCGGTCAAGACGCCTTCCACGCCCACTTTGTCCAACTTGTCAACCGCCACGGTAAAGTCGATGAGCCGGTCGCCCAGTCCAAATTCATCCGCCAACGCAGCCAAAAGGCCCCGGTGGTTGATTCGGACGGTGACGCTCAGGCCCAAGGAGGCAAAGGCCGTGGTGTACAAATCCACCAACTCGACTTCTTGCCACAAACTCTTGGATCCGACCACGTCTGCGTCGCACTGGTAGAACTCGCGGAACC
>JBIIBX010000188.1:0-2881 GCA_044239185.1 Schleiferiaceae bacterium
AAAAAGTTTTACAAAGCGCTGTATCCCTATAGTTTTGAGGACCCTTTGTTCCACATTCACTTGAACGTGGACTACCCGTTTGACTTGACCGGGATTTTGTTCTTCCCGCGCATCAAACCCAACATGGAACCGCAGCGAAACAAAATCCAGCTGTACCAAAACCAGGTGTTTGTCACGGACAACGTCGAGGGCATTGTACCCGACTTTTTGACCTTGTTGCACGGTGTTTTGGACTCCAAGGACATTCCGTTGAACGTGTCCCGTTCGTACCTCCAGGCCGACGGAAACGTCAAGAAAATCAGCGGCCACATCACCAAGAAAGTGGCAGACAAGCTGGAGGAAATGTTCAAAGCGGACCGCGAAGATTTTGCTGCCAAATGGACCGACATCAAGATGATCATCGAATACGGCATGATCACCGACGAAAAGTTTTTTGAGCGCGCCGAGAAGTTCTTTTTGGTCCAAAACATCGACGGCACCTCCTACACGTTGGACGAATACGTCGACAAAATCAAAGCCCTCCAAACCGACAAAGACGGAACCACCGTGGTGCTGTACGCCGCTTCCAAAGAAGGCCAACACGCCTACATCGAAAAAGCCAAAAACCAAGGATACGACACCATCTTATTGGACTCTCCTATTGTGAGCCACTGGATGCAGAAAATCGAAGGGAGCAAACAGAAAATCCGGTTTGCCCGCGTGGACTCGGACTTGCTGGACAAACTCATTCCAAAAGACGGCGAACGTCCCACTTTGTTAACGGAAGACGAAACGAAGCAGTTGAAAACCTCCATCGAGGCGCAGGTAGACACCAAGCGGTTTACGGTGCGCGTTGAGGCTTTGGAGTCCGACGATGCCCCGATGGTGGTAACGGTTCCCGAATTTATGCGCAGAATGCGCGAAATGAGCGCTACCGGAGGCGGCGGTTTCATGGGCATGGGCGACCTGCCCGAGTCCTTTGACCTGGTCGTAAACGGCAACCACGCCCTTGCAGGGAAAATTTTAAGAACGCCAGCTGAAGAGCAGGGCGAACTGATTCAACACGCCAAGGATTTGGCCTTGTTGCAGCAAAACTTATTGCACGGAGAAGCGTTAACCTCCTTTGTTAAGCGCGCCATGGAAAAAATGGTCTAAATTCACAACATGATGAGAAAAATATTCCCCGTTGTTGCGCTGGCCCTGGCCGCCTTCACCAGCAACGCCCAAGAACTTCCTGCCGCCTCCCCCATTGGAACGGTGAAGCAGCGCATTGGCCTGACCGATGTAGAAGTAAGCTACGCACGTCCGAGTGCCAAAGGCCGCAAGGTATTTGGCCAATTGGTGGAATACAAAAAGTTGTGGCGCACCGGTGCCAACGGCAGCACCATCCTCCAATTTTCCACCGATGTAACCCTGGCCGGGCAACCCCTTTCTGCAGGGAAATACAGCGTATTCACCATCCCGGGAGAAAAAGAATGGACCCTGATCTTGAACCAAAGCACCGAATTGTGGGGCATTGACGGCTACGACGAAGCCAACGACGTGCTGCGGGTGACCTTGGAGCCCCGGAAAGTTCCCTTTTTAGAAACCATGGAGCTGGCCTTTCACCAGGTCACTGTGGACGGAGCCGTATTGCAATTGGCGTGGGAAACTACCGCCATCGAAATCCCCATTGTGGTCAATACCCACCAAAAGGCCATGGACAACATCGAGCGGGCCATTGAGGAAAAGCCCAGCGACGCTCGGGTATACCGCAATGCAGCCAGCTACTTGAACAATGTGGACAAGGAACTGCCGGTGGCCTTGGGCTTTGCCGAGCGCTCTGCGCAATTGGCTCCCGATTACTGGTACGGCCATTACCTCTACGCCCAGCTGTTGCGCAAAAATGGCCGCGAAAAAGAAGCCATCAAAGCCGCCGAGACCGCTTTGAAATTGGGCCAAGAAGATGCCGACAAGAAAAAGCAGCCTTTCAACTACGCGGACGCCTTGAAGGACTTCATGAAAGCGAAGAAAAAATAACCAAAAATCGCGAACAAATACCGGTTAACGGAGTTTAAAGAGTATGCAAAAGCTCTTTAAACTCCGTTTTCTTTTTACGGCCTTGCTGGCCGGTTTCACCCTTTTCGCCCACGGTCAATCCGTGGTGAACGGTACCGTTTTCGACGGAAAGACGCAAGAACCCTTGCCATCCGTGGCCGTGACCCTCTTGCCCGAGGGGCAAAAAACCATTACCGACGCATCGGGGAAATTCAAATTTGCCAGTGTCAAGCCGGGGCTGCACAACCTGCAATTCAGCAGCTTGGGCTACAAGTCCCGCACGGTGTTTGAAATTCAATCCATTTCGACGAGACCGACCGAACTGCAAATCCAATTGGAACCCTCTTCTACGCAATTGGAAGAAGTGAAAATCAATGCACAGGCCAGTTTTGTGAAGGATGCCCAGTCGCCCGTGAGTGTTCAGAGCATTGGCATCAACGAAATTCAACGGAATCCCGGAGGAAACCAAGATATTTCCAAGGTAATTCAGTCGCTGCCCGGGGTGGCTTCGGGGTTGGCTTTTCGCAACGACCTGTTTATCCGGGGCGGAGGTCCCAACGAAAACCGCTTTTTTCTGGACGGCATTGAAATTCCGGCCATCAACCACTTTGCTACGCAAGGCGCCAGCGGGGGCCCAGTGGGCATGATCAACGTGAACCTGATTCGGGATGTGGATTTCTACACCTCGGCCTTCCAAGCCCAACGGGGCAACACCCTGAGTTCGGTTATGGAAATCAACCTGAAAGACGGACGCACGGACCGCACCGGTGGTTTGTTTCAGGTCGGAGCGAGCGAGGTCGGGATGTTCCTGGAAGGACCATTGTCCAAAAAAACGACCTACTTGGTTTCTGCGCGCCAATCCTAC
>JBIIBX010000031.1:0-11584 GCA_044239185.1 Schleiferiaceae bacterium
ACGCGAAGTTTTTGGCGACCAACCCGGAAAGCTACGCGCGGCCCCGGTGATCTGTTGGGAACAGGATTTTTCCGACTACACCACCGGCTACGTGCGGGAGGGAGCCGAATTCCTTGCCGTGCAAACCAACGACGGCTGGTGGGGCAATACCCCGGGCCACATCCAGCACCTGCACTACGCCCGGTTGCGGGCGGTGGAGACCGGTCTCTGGGTGGTGCGAGCCGCCAATACCGGGGTCAGCGCGGTCATCGACCCCCACGGGTCCATCCGGCAGCGGTTGGACTGGGACCGGGCCGGCCATTTGGAGGCCGAAATCGGAGACACCCGGTACGCGCCCACCTACTACAGCCGGTCGGGCAATTATTTGGGCGCCATGGCCGTATGGCTGGCACCGCTTTTGCTGCTGTCGGTCTGGGTGAAAACCCAAACGAAACGCTGAGGGTTCCCTTGGCCAACCTACCTTTGTAGCATGAATTACGACGTCGTTGTTATTGGTTCCGGACCTGGCGGATACGTTTGCGCCATTCGATGCGCCCAATTGGGCATGAAAACCGCTTTGGTGGAGAAGTATTCCACGCTGGGCGGCACGTGTTTGAATGTGGGGTGCATACCCTCCAAGGCCCTGCTGGACTCTTCGGAGCACTACTACAACGCGGTGCACCACTTTGCCGAGCACGGCATTGAAGGAGCCGCTCCCCGGGTGAACTTGCCCAAAATGATCGAACGCAAGCAGTCGGTTATTGATACGACGGTTTCCGGCATCGACTTTTTGATGAAGAAAAACAACATCGACGTGTTGCGCGGCGTGGGGTCCTTTGTGGACGCACACACCGTGTCCGTCGCCGGTGCGGAAGGCACTTCGTCGGTAACCGCCAAGCACGTGGTGGTGGCGACGGGTTCCAAGCCCATCGAACTGCCTTTTGCCAAATTCGACAAAGAACGCATCATTTCCTCTACGGAAGCCCTGAAGCTCCAAGAGGTCCCCAAGCACCTCATCGTTATTGGCGGGGGCGTCATTGGCTTGGAACTCGGTTCGGTCTACAGCCGCTTGGGAGCCCAGGTGACGGTGGTGGAATTCGCTGACTCGCTGTTGTCTACCATGGACGTTGCCATGGGCAAGGAAATGCAGCGCGTGCTGAAAAAGCAAGGCCTGGACATCCAATTGTCTACCAAAGTAGAAGCGGTGGAACGCGTCGGAAACGACGTCACCGTTCGCGCTACCAATAAAAAAGGCGAATCGGTTTCTTGGACGGGCGACTACTGCTTGGTATCGGTAGGCCGCAAGCCCTACACCAACGCCCTGAACTTGGAGGCCGCTGGCCTATCCACGGACGAGCGCGGACGCATTGCCGTAAACGACCACCTCCAAACGGCCGTCCCCCACATTTACGCCATTGGCGACGTGGTGCGCGGGGCCATGTTGGCCCACAAGGCCGAGGAAGAGGGCGTTTTGGTGGCCGAAACCCTGGCCGGTCAGAAGCCCCATATCCATTACCACCTGATTCCCAATGTGGTGTACACGTGGCCCGAAGTGGCCGGGGTGGGCTACACGGAGCAGGAGTTGAAAGCCGCTGGCCGCACCTTCAAGTCCGGCAGCTTCCCCATGCGTGCTTTGGGACGTTCCCGCGCATCCGGAGATATCGACGGCTTGGTTAAAATCCTGGCCGACGCCCAAACCGACGAAGTATTGGGCGTGCACATTGTGGGAGCCCGCGCCGCGGACCTGATCATGGAAGGCGTTACCGCCATGGAATTCCGCGCCTCGGCAGAAGACATTGCGCGCATGAGCCACGGCCACCCCACGTATTCCGAAGCCCTCAAGGAGGCCGCTTTGGACGCAACCGCCAAGCGTTCCCTACACAGCTAACCCCTGCGGATGTACGCCACCCGGTCTGCATCCCACTTGACTGCGGAAGAGGTACGCACCTCCGTGCTCGCTACCGGACGTCCCGGCTGGATTTGGTTGGAAACCCAAAGCCCCGACCCGGCTGGACGCTTTGCGTGGATGGCAGCGGGCCACCCCCGCGACTGGTACCGTCCCAGCGCGGCCAACGGCCGCGCCACCCCAGCGGACTGGCAGTTTTTGGCAAACACCTGGCGCCAGCGTCCTTCCTGGCGGTTTGGCGTTCTGTCCTACGACCTAAAATCGGTTTTTGAGCCCACCGTGCCCCAACCGACCTCCCCGCGTCCCGACGAACCCGATTTCTTGTTTTTTGAGCCCAGCTGGGTCCTGCATTCCGACGGCACCTCCACCACGTGGCAAGGCCATCCGGACTTTTCGTATGCCGATTTTGAGCGGTGGTGGGAGGAAATGAAGGCCCAGGCCGCAGATCCTTTGCCGAGTGGGATTCCCGCCGATACGGTTCCGATGCCGCTGTCCCACGGTCGCGCTCTGCGGGCTCCTTCCGACACGGAGTATGTCCGCGCGGCGGAACACCTCCAAGCTGCCATGCGCCGCGGAGACATCTACGAGGCCAATTTGTGTCTGCGGTGGGAAGGGGAAGGGGAATTCGACGCTGCAGCGGTGTACCGGCGGTGGAGCCACCAAGCGCAGCCGCCGCAGGGCGGCTGCGCTTGGTTCCCCGGGGCCGCCGTCGTCTGCGGCAGCCCGGAACGCTACCTCCAGGTGGTCGGGAAGAAAGTGCTCTCTCGTCCCATCAAAGGCACGGCCCCGCGCCATCCCCATCCGGAAACCGATGCCCAAACAGCCCACGAATTGGCGCTCAGCCCCAAGGAACGCGCGGAAAACACCATGGTGGTCGATGTGGTGCGCAACGACCTCTCTCGGGTGGCCGTGCCCGGTTCCGTTGCGGTTTCACAGTGGTGCGCGGTGGAGTCGTACCCCACCCTCCACCAAATGGTCTCGACCGTCGAAGCAACCCTTTCGCCCTCCCACGATTTGTGGGACGCGGTGGCCGCGAGCTTCCCCATGGCCAGCATGACGGGCGCCCCCAAAATCGAAGCCATGCGCCAAATCGACGCCGTTGAAGGTTTTTCCCGCGGTTGGTACAGCGGCGCCCTGGGCTACGTCGACCCCCAGGGGAATGCCGATTTCAATGTTTTGATTCGGACCGCCATTCTCACGAATCCGACGGCCACTCGTCCGACCGACAACCCAAACGGAACGCCCGTCGCAAACGAGCGCCTGGAAATGTACGCGCAGGCCACCGTCGGTGCAGGCAGCGCCCTCACCTTGGCGGCTCAGCCGGTCCCAGAATGGGAGGAATGCCAGCTGAAAGCCTCCAAATTGCTGGGAGTTTTGACCCAAACCCAAGAGACATCCCATGGCCACTAAAACCCCGAATAATCCGTGGGAAGGCCAGTGGTCCCCACCTCCCGTGCCGGTTTTGGCCTTGGTTTCAGGGGGATTGGATTCCATGGTTTTGGCCCATTTGCTGCACCAAGCGCACGTGCTCGCCGGGGTTTACCACGTCAATTACGGGCTGCGCGGCGCAGATTCCCAGGCCGACGAAGACCTGGTCCGGGATTGGGCCGCGGCGGCGGGAGTCCCCTGCTGGGTGGACCATTTCCCCTTGGCACCAGATACCCCGGACCTGCAAGCGACCGCTCGAGACCTCCGGTACAGCGGAGCCGCACAGGCGATGTCCCAAGCGAAGTGCGCAGGAATGGCCACCGCGCACCACGCCAACGACGCCGCAGAAACCTTCCTAATCAATGCCGCCCGCGGAACCGGATTGGCCGGGTTGGTGGCCCTTGCGGCCCACCGCGAGGCCATTTACCGCCCCCTGATTCTGCAATCCAAGGCCGAATTGGCCCAATGGGCGGCACACGCCGGGTGGTCTTGGCGCGAGGACGCGAGCAACGCCGTACCCAAATACGTCCGCAACAAAATTCGACTTGAGGTGATTCCGGCTTTGGCTCAAGCCCTGCCGCAGGCCGAGGTTGGCCTTCAAAAAACCGTTCGCCTTTTGCGGAAAACCGATGCTTTCTTGCGCGAGGCGCTGGACCGGGAGTCCATCGGTTTTATCGAAACCTGTGCGTGGTGGACACCGGGCTGGCTGGTGGATCCGTCGGTAGTGGACCATCCCCACGCCGACCTCCTGCTGTTTCACCTGCTGGAACAACGCGGTGGGTGGGAGGCCGAGCACGTGCGCCCGCTGCGCTCCGCGCAGGTGGGCGCCCACCTCGCCCGCAACGGCTGGGAACTGTGGGTGGAACGCGACGGCTGGCTGCTCTTCCCGGAAACGGCCCGGCCCACGTCCCCGGCAGATTCCCGGAAGGTGGATCCTCTGCAGCCTGCGGCCTGGGAGAGCCTCCTGTGGTCCGCGGACCGCGGACTTTGTTCCGTCCGTTTTGAAGCGACGCCCTCTCCGGTGGCCCGGCAAGCAGACGGCTCCCTGGGAACCAACACCGAACCTGTTTTGGCGGTTCTGCCCAGCCAAGGCGCATGGACCTGGAGGGCCTGGGAAGAAGGCGATTGGATGAATCCTTTGGGCATGACCGGGAAGAAAAAAGTATCTGACTTGCTCACCGACGCCAAAGTCCCCTCCTTTGTCCGCAAAAACCTGTTTGTGTTGGCCGAGGCAATCCCCGGAGGCGAAGTACTTTGGATTCCCGGAATGCGCACCGCGCAATCGGTGGCCGTAAATGCGGAGTCGTCCTCCTTTTGGAAAATTTGTGCTCACTACCTTTGAACCCTATGAAAAGGCTCCCCTTGTTTTTGATCGCGCTTTTGTCGCTAACGCAGACCGTGCTCACCGCGCAGATTTTGGACCCTGTCCGCTGGAAAACCCGCGTTGAACAGTCTCCCCAGAAGCCCGGTGAAGCCGTTTTGGTGGCCGAGGCCACGTTGGATCCGGGATGGCACCTCTATTCGCAATTCGTAGCCCCCGACGGCCCTGTGCCCACCACCTTTGCTTACCCCAAGCCCAAAGGAGTTTCGGGATTCAAGTTGGTTGGGACCACCGAAGAAGGCAAGCCCATCAAGGAGTTCGACAAAAACTTCGGCATGGAGTTGAAGTTTTTCGCCAACAAAGCCGTTTTTCGTCAAAAAATCGCATTTGCTCCCGCCTCGGGCGGCTTTCAAGTAGCGGGCACCGTGGAATACATGGTCTGCAACGACGAAATGTGCCTGCCTCCGGATTTTCGGGATCTGGCCTTTGCAGTGAAGGCGGAAGCCTCCGTGGCCGGAGCCGACGGACCGGTTGCCTCGGACGCTGCTACGGATGCGGGTGCAGCCGCCCCCGAAGCAACGAGCACGGATGAAGACACCGCCGTTGCTGCCGATTCCAAAGGTGCAGAGACCGTAGAAGCAGCGGCAGGCGCAGACGATTCGCTTTCTGCAGGCACTCCTTGGAAAATTTTCCTGGGCGGGTTGGGTGCCGGTTTGGTAGCCCTGTTCATGCCCTGTATTTTCCCCATGATTCCGCTGACCGTCAGCTTTTTCACCAAGCAAAGCAAGACCAAAGCCGAAGGCGTTCGCAAGGCCTTGGTGTACGGATTGAGCATCAATCTCATCTACGTGGGGTTGGGATTGCTCATCACCGTGTTCTTCGGGTCGTCGGCGTTGAACGAATTGGCCACCAACCCGTGGTTCAATCTGGTCTTTTTTGCCCTTTTTGTGGTCTTTGCGATCTCCTTTTTTGGTGCGTTTGAAATCACCCTGCCCAGCTCGTGGGTGAACAAGGCCGACGAGGCCTCCAACAAAGGCGGGTATGCAGGCATCTTTTTCATGGCCTTCACCCTGTCCCTGGTCAGCTTTTCCTGCACCGGTCCTTTGATTGGTTCGCTCCTGGTTTCTGCCGCCTCTTCGGGCGAATGGGTGGGGCCCGCTTTGGGCATGTTTGGTTTCAGCTTGTCTTTGTCCGTGCCGTTTATGCTTTTTGCGGCTTTCCCCGGTTGGCTCAACGCCTTGCCCAAATCAGGCGGCTGGCTGAACACCGTCAAAGTTGTTTTGGGATTCTTGGAGCTGGCCTTTGCCTTGAAATTCTTGTCGACGGCCGATATGGTGTGGCAAAACCACTGGCTGGAGCGCGAGATGTTCTTGGCCATCTGGGTAGCCATTGCCTTCCTCACCACCCTGTATTTGCTCGGGGTATTCCGCATGCCCAACGACAGCCCGGTCCAGCACATTGGCGTTTTCCGCATGCTGGTGGCAACCGTCTTTGCCGTCCTGGGTTTCTACCTCCTGCCGGGTATTTTTGGAGCCCCCGTCAAACTCGTTGCCGGTTTTCCGCCGCCTGACTTTTATGCCGAACAACCCGGTGGAGCCTACAGCGGGGGAGGAAATTTGACATCCTCTGCCGCCAAGTTGGACGCCGAAGCCCACTGCCCGCTGGACCTGCCCTGCTTCAACGACTTCGAAAAGGCCATGGCCTACGCCAAAACCCAGAATAAACCGGTCATGATTGACTTCACCGGATGGGGATGCGTCAATTGCCGCAAAATGGAAGAAGAAGTGTGGCGCAATCCGGAAGTAGCCCGCCGCTTGCGCGAGAACGTCGTCTTGGTTTCCCTCTACGTGGACGAACGGACCCTGCTCCCCGACGAACTGCAGTACGTTTCCCCAACCACCGGCAAAAAAGTACGCACCGTGGGCAACAAGTGGTCCGACTTCCAAGCCGCCAACTACAACGCCAACGCCCAGCCGTACTACGTGCTCGTAGGCCACGACGGCCTCAAGCCCCTCAACGGCCATGCCGCATACGACCCCGATGTCCAAAAATTCATCGACTGGTTGGACGCCGGTGTGGCTGCCTTCAAGGCCCAATAATCCCTTCTGTGCTCGCTGCCGCTGCCGCCTGGGACCTGTTTGAGGAAGCCGTCCGAACCTACCACCGCCAGGTTCCCGACGATGCTTCGCCTGATTTGCCGTGGGACCTTCCGTGCCCACCCGTCCCGTCGCCGGCAACCGAATGGAGCGAATTGTTGTGGAAAAAAGCGTGGGTGGACACCGTCCAGTGGCACGCCGAAGACCGCATCCGCCATCCCCGCGTTGAACCCGCTGTGGCCCTGCAGCTCAAGCGCCGAATCGACGCCTTGAACCAAGAACGCACGGACCGCGTCGAAGCCCTGGACGACTTTCTGCACGCCCGCTCCCAACCTTCGGACGGAGCCCAGGAATCCCCCTCTTGGAAGTGGATTCCAACCGAAACGCCGGCTTGGGCGCTGGATCGTTTGTCCATTTTGGCGCTGAAAATTTCGCACATGCACACAGAGGCAGAACGCACCAACGCCTCCCCCGAGCACCGCCAACAATGCCAGGCAAAGCTTAACGTTTTGCTCCACCAAAAAGACGTTCTGATCTCCGCAATTGACGTCCTTTGGCATGCGATTTGTGCAGGCGATTCGCCTTACCACCGCTACCGGCAAATGAAAATGTACAACGACCCCGCCCTGAACCCCGTTCTTTATCGTACATTGGACTGACATGAAACACCTCCTGGTCTTGCGCTTTTCTGCCTTGGGCGACGTCTCCATGACGTCCACCGTGGTGCGCGCGGCCTTGGAGCAAAACCCCAACCTGCACATCACCTGGGTTACCCGTCCGGAACTGGCCGCCAAAATCCCCCCCCATTCCCGCTTGCAGTTTTGGACCACGGATTTCAAAGGCGCTCAACAAACCCCGTGGGGCGTCTTATCTTGGATTCGCCAAAAAATGCGCGAAGCATCTGCTCAGGCCAACCCCGTGGAGGCTGTGGCAGACCTGCACCGAAACCTTCGAACCCGGGTTATTTGCGCCGGCCTTGGATGGAGAGGGTTGTCCATTGAACGGCTCGTAAAAGACCGTCCCCAGCGACGGGCCCTGCGGCTGCGCGGAGCCCTGCACACCGACGCTTTGACCCCCGTAACCACCCGCATGGCGGAGGTTTTTCAGCGCTTGGGAATTCCCGTGGCTTGGAACGAACAAACCGCGGCCCAGGTCTTGCCGCCCCCCGTTGATCCCGCTTCCTCCGAAGCGACCCCTACGCTCTATTTGGCACCTACTGCCCGGCACAAAACCAAGCAATGGCCCTTGTCCTATTCTACCGAAGTGGCTCACCGTTGGGCCAAACAAGGGGGACGCGTGGTGCTGGTGGGTTCGGCCTCGGAGACGGCCGTGCTGAATGCCATGGTGGATTCCAAATGCCCGACCCAGTTTGAAGTCGCTGCCGGTTTGCCTCCGGAAGAGGAGGCGGCGCTGCGCGCCCAATGCCACGTGGCCATTACCTTAGACAGTGCCAACCTCCATTTGGCTGTCCAATCCGGACTTCCTGTCGTTTCGGTCTGGGGAGGCACCCACCCCAAAGCCGGTTTTTTGGGCCCAGGCCATCCCCGGGTGACCGTTCTTCAAGCCCCAGATGCAGCCTTCCCCTGCAGGCCTTGCAGTGTTTTTGGCAAGCCGTCCTGCGCTTTGGGCGACGTTCCCTGCCTCCATGCCGTTGAGCCCACTCCGGTATTTGAGCGCGCGTGGGAAATCGCAACGGCGATCAAGTAAGTTTTTTGGAATTGCCGCGCGCAATGCGTCGGTTTAAACAATCGAGGCCCAGGGGTGTTTTACCCTTGTGGAAGAGAGAAGATACCGACTGCGCTCCGGCTCAGAAATCGCTGGATACCTGCGGGATATCCACGGTACGCTTTATTATTCCCGCGACGGATTTTGGTGGACGGGTCGCCCTGTAGAATACGAACACGTCGACGAATGGACGGGCTGGAAAGACGCCAAAGGCAAGCGGATTTACGAGTGGGACTTGGTCAGATACGTAGACATCGACAACCAAACGTCGGCATTGTATGCGGTTTTGTGGGAATCCAACGAAGGACTTTTTGGTTTGCGAAATGTGGATACCGGACAGTTTCTTCCTTTGAGCATTCGCGGGGTTGACCTGTTTGACGCCACCCGCTGCACCATTATCTCCCACGTGTTTGTGAATCCAGAGCTCATGGAGGCTTGGAATTTGCACGACGAGTAACGGCTGCCAAATACGTATATCCGTTTACTACCGACTACCGGTGTATTTGCCTTGCAACTTGCGGCAAAATACACACCATGCAAGCAACACGAATTTATACGTTATCGGTGGGAAACTTCCCGCGTCCGGTCGAGTTGGACGTTGTACACCGACCCGGAACGCGCTGGGAATTGATGGGTTTTGGAGAAAGGGTCTTGCGGGAATCCCCCCAGCGGGTGCGCCATGCCTGGAGAAGTACGGGGCGTCCGTGGCCTTCAGGCAAGTGGGTGATTGGACTCTCGCCCTCTGCAGTTCCCAAATCGGGCGCATCCTTTGACCTACCGTTGGCACTTGGGATTGCATTGGCGCATCGAGCAGACTGCCCCCTCCAGATTTGGGCGTTGGGAGAACTGCATATGGATGGCCGTGTTTTGCGCACTCCAGGTGAGTCGCATTTGGTTCAAATGGCCCTTGAGGCGGATGCCGATTGGATTGTCTTGCCCAAATCCAGCTCGGACGACCGAGTTCAAAACGGCCGCATCCGGTACGTTGAAAATCTTTCAGATGCCTTGAAATGGGTGGCCGCACTGACCCCCAACGCAGTGCCGTTGTTCCAGAGACCGGCAACGACCACCGATCAATTCCAGACCGACTTTACGGCCTTCCAATTGTTGTCAGCGGTCCCAAAAATGCAATGGCTCGCACTGATCGCGGCGCACGGGAAGCACCATGCGTTAATTTGCGCCAATCCGGAATCGGATTGGTCGTTGTTTCCGCGCGCGGTGCATGAATTGTCCGTGGCGCAATCCGAACACCCTGCGCCCAAAGAAGTGCCCTTTCGGCTTTTCAATGGATTGTGGTCCTTGTCCGTCGGAATCGGAACCGGACCGGAAGCCTTGTTCGAGGAAATCACACGCGCTCACGAAGGGCTGTTGGCCATTGGCCGTTGGCACGATCAAGATCCCCGTTTGGATGACCTGTTGACCGGGCCGCTGCAAAAAGGGAGCTTGTCCCTTGGGCGAGGAGCGGGGAGTTGGCTCGTCCCCGCGCGCTTTCAGCTTGTCCTAGCCACCTCAACCTGCTCGTGTGGACCCATAGGGACATGCATTTGCCGAAGCCACCAAATCCAATCCCGAAAAGTGCGTTTTCGGAAGGCCCTCGTGGATCAGCTCGATGCGGTCACGTTTTGGGACACGGACCAAGCCTATCCTGCACTTTCGCCAACGGAGGCCTTGCAACGATTGAAACAAGCCGCAGACCTTGCTCGATTGCGTTACGGGTCAGAAACGGAAAAGACGATGTTTAATAGGGATTTACTTTTCCATAGTATCTTGGGGCAAAGCCACATAAACAAGTCGGTCGTTCAATGGTTAGAAACAGACGAAGCAAAGAGAAAGGTCCCGCGCTCCCGGGTGGCACACCTTTTGCGGGTTGCTCGAAGCTTTGCCGATTTAGAAGGTCAGCAAATTGTAGATTTAGAGCACATTAAGCAATCTCTTCCATGGAACGACGCATTTGGATAACCCCTGCTATACCCCCCCTAATCCATTTTACCCATGGCTGAAGGGAATCCCAACTTCGAAAAGTTGTTCCGCCTGCTCGCCAATGACCGCAAGGACATGGGCAGGGTAGTGGTGTTTGCCACTTTGCACGGTGCCATTTCCTTGTCCTTTCCTTTGGGAATACAAGCCTTGATAGGCCAAATCATGGGAGGCCGTTTGTCCGCTTCTTGGTGGCTTTTGGTCGCAGGGGTGTTGTTTGCCATTGTCCTTGCTGGGGTTTTGTACTTGATGCAATTGCGTATTGTTGAATTGCTTCAGCAGCGGATTTTTGTGCGCTCCTCCATTGAATTTGCCCACCGAATTCCCTTGTTGCGCTCGGATGTTCTGCGGAAGGACTATCTGCCGGACTTGATTAACCGGTTTTTTGACACGTTAACGGTTCAAAAAGAACTGCCCAAGCTCATTGTCGACGGTGCAACGTCCATTTTGCAAATCTTTTTTGGTCTCTTGCTTTTGTTGCTCTACGATACCTGGTTTGTTATGGTGGCCTTGGTCATCATTGCGCTGGTAGTGTTGGCCATTCGGGTAAGCCTTTACCGGGGTTTGTCCACAAGCTACGAGGAAAGCACCCACAAGCACGAAGTGGCCCAACAACTCGAAGAAATGGCCCGCATTGGTCCTGCTTTAAAAGCGGAAGGGGAAACCGCCCGTGCCCATTCCCGGGTAGATGCCGCGATCAACCGGTACTTAGATGCTCGTACCCGCCACTTCCGAATTCTGTACGGCCAGCACATTTGGATGGTGATTGTCCGTTTTGCGTTCACAGCCCTCCTGCTTATCGCCGGTGGTGCGTTGGTGGTGGAACGCACCGTGAGCATTGGCGAATTTGTGGCCGTCGAGATTGTGTTTTTCATTATCATGAACAATGCGGAGAAAATTTTTCGCCTGCTTGAAGGATTGTACGACGTTCATGCCGGTGTGGAGAAAATTGCCTCAGTCGTTCAATTGCCCTTGGAGAAAAGACCCGAGGGAGGTGCACCCGGTCACGAACAATCCGCGTGGTCGATGGAGTGGATGCCCTGGAAGTTGCGTGTGGGTGCCGGCACAAAATTGGGACTGGTAATTGGTGAGGGAACGGACGTTCAGCCCTTTTTTGAAGGTCTGGCAATGCCTTTGTCCGAAGCGGGAGAC
>JBIIBX010000032.1:0-11569 GCA_044239185.1 Schleiferiaceae bacterium
CTCCGGATTTCCTCCGTGCCATTGGATTTGCGACGCCAGGGCATAGCGGTCCGACGGGAAGGCCTTGGCTTCGGTCAGGATTTTTCTGCGGCCCGCGGTGGGTCGGTAGAAACTCGCCATCAAGAAGTGCAAATTGGCCGTCAAAGACCCCATAGCCACCACCTCCGAGGGCAGAGCTCCGGCCAGTCGGGCCAGGCTTTCGGTGGTGCGCTCGTGGTAGGGCATCCAGGGATTCTGGGCGGCAAAATGGCCTTCCACCCCCAGCCGCTTCCAGTCGTCCAATTCGGTTTGCAGGGCCGCCGAAGCGCTCTTTGGCTGCAGGCCCAGGGAGTTTCCGGTCAAGTAAACGGCGTCTTGTCCGTCGTGTTGCGGAAGAAAGAACGCAGAACGAAAGGCAGACAGGGGGTCGGAAGCGTCCTTTTTCTGGGCGATTTCCAGCGGTAAATAACGTGTTGATAAAGGCTCCATCGATTCGTGCGTTGACCCCTGCAAGGTAGGGCAGTTTCGGCGTAATTTTGACGCTTCTAAAACCCCTTGTCACGATGACAACCCCTGACTTTGCTCGCCGCCACATCGGTCCCAGTCCAGAAGAAACCCAGCAAATGCTGGATGCTTTGAAGGTGCAATCGTTGGATGCCTTGATCGACCAGACCGTCCCCGCGTCCATCCGGATGCAAGAGCCGCTGGACATCGCCCCGGCACTTAGCGAAAGCGACTACCTCCGCCATGTGCAGGGGTTGGCAAGCAAAAACCAGGTTTTTCGCAACTTTATTGGTTTGGGTTACCACCCTACAGCCACGCCTTCTGTAATTCAGCGGAACATCTTGGAAAACCCAGGATGGTACACGGCCTACACGCCGTACCAGGCGGAGATCGCCCAAGGCCGCATGGAGGCCTTGTTGAACTACCAAACCATGGTGGTGGACCTCACGGGAATGGAATTGGCCAACGCCTCCTTGTTGGACGAAGCCACGGCCGCTGCCGAAGCCATGTCCATGTTGTTCGGCGCCCGCAGCCGCGAACAGCAGAAGCGCAATGCTGCCAAATTTTTTGTAGACACCGAGGCCCTTCCCCAGGTGAAGTCCTTGCTCTCCACCCGCGGAATTCCCCAAGGCATTGAACTGGTGGAAGGCACAACCGACTCCTTTGTTCCCTCCGACGATTTCTTCGGCGCCCTGATCCAGTACCCGACTGCCTTTGGCGCTGTCAAAGACGGCAAAGCATTTGTAGCGGCTTGCGCAGAGAAGGAAATCCAAGTGGCGGTAGCGGCCGACTTGATGTCTCTGGCCTTGCTCACCCCTCCCGGGGAGTGGGGAGCGGCCGTGGTGGTGGGTACCTCGCAGCGGTTTGGCATTCCCATGGGCTTTGGCGGTCCGCACGCGGCCTACTTTGCCACCAAAGACGATTTTAAGCGCTTTATTCCGGGCCGCATCATTGGCCGCACCTTGGACAAAGACGGCAACCCCGCGTTGCGCATGGCCCTCCAAACCCGCGAGCAGCACATCAAGCGCGACCGCGCTACCTCCAACATTTGCACCGCCCAGGTACTCCTATCGGTGATGGCCGGTATGTACGGCGTGTACCACGGTCCCCAGGGATTGCGCGCCATTGCGACCACCATCCACCGCAAGGCCGTTGCGCTCAACGAGGCCTTGGCCCAACTCGGCTACATCCAATCCAACGCCCAGTTCTTCGACACCCTGCACCTTCCCGCCGACGAAGCCCTCCAAGCGCGGATCCGCACGGCCACCGAAGCCCGCGGCATCAACGTGGGTTACTACGACGGCGCCGTCCTGGTCTCTGCCCACGAAGTGGCCAACGTCCAGGATTTGCAAGACTTGGTTGACGCCTTCGCCGAAGCCGCTGGAAAAGCCACCGTTGTGGTAAACCCGCAGGCAGCACCCGCCCTGGCGACGAACCTGCTCCGTACGTCGGACTACCTGACCCATCCCGCCTTCAACAGCTACCACAGCGAATCCGAAATGATGCGCTATATCAAGAAGTTGGAGCGCAAGGACCTGTCTTTGAACCACTCCATGATTTCTTTGGGCAGCTGCACCATGAAGCTGAATGCCGCTTCGGAAATGCTTCCGTTGAGCTGGCCGGCTTGGGGCCAAATGCACCCCTTTGTACCGGCCAAACAAGCCGCAGGCTACATGGAAGTCATTGCCGAACTCGAGCGCGATTTGGCCGTTGTCACCGGTTTTGATGCCACCTCGCTGCAGCCCAACTCCGGGGCACAAGGCGAATACGCCGGACTCATGGTCATCCGTGCCTACCACCTTTCCCGCGGCGACGCCCACCGGGATGTGGCCCTGATTCCTTCCTCCGCCCACGGCACCAACCCCGCGTCTGCCGTTATGGCCGGCATGGAAGTAGTGGTGGTCGGTTGCGACGACCGCGGCAACATCGACTTGGTAGACCTTCAGACCAAGGCAGAGCAGTACTCCGACCGGTTGTCTTGCATGATGATTACCTATCCGTCCAC
Source organism: Schleiferiaceae bacterium (assembly GCA_044239185.1). Lineage (GTDB taxonomy): Bacteria > Bacteroidota > Bacteroidia > Flavobacteriales > Schleiferiaceae > CAMDTE01. The sequence continues at coordinate 2,489 of JBIIBX010000032.1, forward strand.
CCACGGCGTGTTTGAGGCGTCGGTCAAAGAAGCCACGGCCCTGATCCACCAGCACGGCGGCCAGGTGTACATGGACGGCGCCAACATGAACGCCCAGGTGGGTCTGACCTCTCCCGGCCTGATTGGCGCAGACGTCTGCCACCTCAACCTGCACAAGACCTTTGCCATCCCGCACGGCGGCGGCGGTCCCGGCGTAGGTCCCATTTGCGTAAAATCGCAGCTGGCGCCCTTCTTGCCTTCGCACCCCGTGGTGGCCACCGGAGGCAACCAACCCATCACCGCCATTTCCGCAGCTCCCTACGGAAGTGCCTTGGTCTTGTTGATCAGCTACGCTTACATCAAAATGCTGGGAGGCGACGGCCTGCGCGAAGCCACCCGCTACGCCATTTTGAACGCCAACTACATGAAGAACCGGTTGGAAACCGGTTTCCAAGTGCTGTACACCGGCGACCACGGCCGTTGCGCCCACGAAATGATCTTGGATTGCCGCCCCTTCAAACGCGACGGCGGCATCGAAGTGGTGGACTTGGCCAAGCGCCTCATGGACTACGGATACCACGCGCCTACGGTCAGTTTCCCGGTGGCAGGCACCCTGATGATTGAACCCACAGAGAGCGAGTCCAAGATGGAGCTGGACCGTTTTTGCGACGCCCTTTTGGCCATCCGCAACGAAGTTCAAGAAGTGATCGACGGCAAAGTGGACGCAGAAAACAACCTGCTGAAAAATGCACCGCACACCTTGTCCATGGTCACCTCCAACGACTGGACGTGGCCCTACACCCGCCACCAAGCCGCGTACCCCTTGCCGTATGTGGCGGATAACAAGTTTTGGCCCATGGTCCGCCGGGTGGACGAGGCCTACGGCGACCGGAACTTGCAGTGCACCTGCGCTCCGGTGTCTTCGTATGCGGAGTAACGAAGAAAGTCTGCTTGTTTCCTGTTTTTTGCAACAAAAAAGGCCAATTCCAACGAGTTGGCCTTTTTTCTTTGATTCGGAATGGAAAATTAACAGAAATCCTTGTTTCGGGTGAGGAAGGGATTTAATTCTTTCGTAATATTGAACCTTGCGTTAAAGCTTTAAAGCCCATATTATGAAAAAAACCTACTTCTTTGCCTTTATGGCAATGGGATTTGCGGCCCTGGCCCAGTCCCCGAAGGCCCGCGTTGAAGCCCAGCGCACGGCCGACAACAACGAACAGCGCCCTGCGCGGAGCGCGAACGTGCAGTCTACGTACACCGGTACGGAGACCGTGGTCTATTCCGAGGACTTCGCCAACGGCATCCCTGCTTCTTGGGACAACACCGGCGGTTTGGCCAACGGTGTAGCCGACGTCGATTCCAAGTGGGAGTACCGCGGTACCACCACTACACCTGGCGTTGTTACCGGTTCACGCGGTGGTTACGCAGGAACGGCAGCAACCGGCCAATTGGCCATTCAAAGCCCTACGGCTGCCAACGGATTCGTTTTGTTTGACTCCGACTTTTTGGACAACGCCGGTATTGCAGGCAACTTCGGCAACGGTATTGCAGCCGCTCCCCACGTCGCCAACTTGACTTCCGGTGTCATCAACCTCACCGGTTACACCGAAGTGGATTTGGTATTCAATCAATACTACCGCCGTTTTGCCGGACCAACCGGTCAAGGCGTACCCGCAACCTACATCGACTTCTCTATCAACGGCGGTACCACGTGGCCCTACACCGTGATGTTGAATTCGGGCATTGCGGTTAACTCCGCTACCACCCGCACCGACGTAGCCGCTGTACCCATTCCTGCGGCCGTAGCTGGCCAAGCCAACGTGAAGTTCCGCTTCCGTTTTGACGGCGACTACTACTTCTGGCAGATCGACGATGTGAAAATCATCGAGACGCCCAAGCACCGCTTGGAGTACATCGTAAACGCCAACGGCGCCCCCAAAGTAGACATCCTTTACGGTCCTGCGAATGGTTCGTCCAAGTTGGGCAACATGTCTTTGAAGCAAGGCCGTTCTATCACGTTTGATGCCAATGTGGTGAACACCGGTTCGGCCAACCAAACCAACGTGAAGTTGCAAGTGAAAATCTTGAACAGCACCGGTACCGTGGTTCAAACCCTGAACGGTCCCGTGAAGGCGACCTTGAACTCAGGCGACACCGCCGACTACAACGACTTGAACACCTTGGCAACCGCGTGGACTCCATCAGCCGTTGGCACCTACGGCGTTACCTACAGCGTAGTAACCGACTCCACCGTGGCCATCTTCCCCGACACCATGGCGGTTACCGTTACCAACGATTTCAATTCTTTGGACTTTAGCCGTTTCTCCAACTCCATCGGTACGCCAAACATCGGTTTGGACGGATCTGCCTTTGCTTCTCGCCACGATTTCGTGAATGCAGAGCGTTTGTACGGGGTGAACGTAGGTATCTCCACCTTGACGACGGGCGGTGGTATTGTTGAAATGTCGGTGTTTGACTCTTCTGCATTCGACGGATTCACCACCGGTTTTGACCAGAACGCCATCTTGGCTTACGTGCAGGCGACCATTACGGCAGCAGATACCGCGGCTGGTACGATTTACTTCGACCTGACCGATCCTACAACGGGTTACCCCATGTTGTTGCCCCAAGGCTCGTACTTCTTCGTATTCACCATGTACTCCAACAACGGAGCAGAAGTGATTCGCATGCGCAACGACGATAGCTTTGAGAACGCTTCCGGTTCTGCCATGATGTACCTGACCACGGTGAGTGGAACTGCCTACAACCGTTGGTTCACCGGTTACAGCAGCGGCCGTTCTTTCGAGAACCCTTGGATCCGTTCCAAGACCTGCGAATCTGCTAACCCCGTTGCGTGCATGGGCATTGGCCTGACCGAAGAAGCCATGGCTTCCATCACGGTTGCTCCCGTACCTGCCAATGAGGTATTGAACGTAGCCTTCGGTGCTGCCGACGGTCAGTTCACTTTGACTTTGATTGACGTAACCGGCAAGCTGGTTAAGTCTCGCAATGTAGTTGCGGAAGCCGGAACAGCTGCTCCTCTGTACGTTGGCGACTTGGCCGCTGGCATGTACACCTTGACGGTGTCCAACGGTGCGCAAGTGAAGACCTTGAAAGTGGCCATCCAATAAGGAGTTCACCTTCAAAAAACGAAGGGCCGCCTCGCAAGAGGCGGCCCTTTTTTTTGGAGCGAATTCAGAAGGGGAGGTGCAGATGCGGTATAGGGGCGTGCCCCCCCCCAGCTATTTTCCCGTGTATTTCGGATTGACCGTTCGGGTAATAAAGTCGCGCTCGGCATTCCAGCCCCGGGCGGGGGAATATTCGCGTCCGTAGAAAATAATTTGCAGATGGAGTTTGTTCCACCGGTCTTCGGGGAAAAGGCGCTTGGCGTCGCGTTCGGTTTGCTCGACGCTCTTCCCGTTGGTCATTTTCCACCGCGTGAGCAAACGGTGGATGTGGGTATCCACCGGAAAAGCCGGAAATCCAAAGGCCTGGCTCATGACCACCGAGGCGGTTTTGTGGCCCACCGAGGGCATCGCCTCCAGGGCTTCGAAGGACGCCGGCACCTGACCGCCGTGGAGGGTCATGATTTGTTCCGACAACCCCTGGAGTCCTTTCGATTTCATGGGGGTGAGTCCTACGGGACGAATCAGCTGCGCAATTTCTTCCACGGAAAGGGCGGCCATCGCCGCAGGCGTGGCGGCCCGGGCAAACAGAGCCGGCGTCACCTCGTTGACGCGGGCGTCGGTGCATTGCGCAGATAAGACGACGGCCACCAGCAATGTGAAGGGGTCGCTGTGGTTCAACGGAATAGGGGTCTCTGGATAGAGCCGTTCCAATTCGTCTTGGATGTACCGGACCGCGTCGGATTTTTTCATGCAGCAAAGGTAGCCGTGAACCCAATCGGCCGTTCCTTTGTTAAACAACGAGTAGGATTTCCTGCCTTTTTTAAAAATCAAGCCATGACCCATTTAAAGCCCGGCGATTCCGCCCCTGACTTCCGTGCCATCGACCAGAACGACGCACCCCTCGGTTTGTCCGACTTTGCAGGCAAGCGTTTGGTCTTGTACTTCTACCCCAAAGACGACACCCCCGGTTGCACGGCAGAAGCGTGCAGTTTCCGTGATTCCTACCAGGAATTGCTGGACGCCGGATTTTCCATCCTGGGGGTTTCCGTGGACTCCACCAAGGCCCACCAAAAATTCATTGCCAAGTACAACCTGCCCTTCTCGCTTTTGTCCGACGTCGAAAAGTCCGTCGTTCAGGCCTACGGCGTCTGGGGCAAGAAGAAGTTCATGGGCCGCGAATACGACGGAATTCACCGGGTTACCTTCGTGGTTGACGGTTCCGGAACCATCGAACGCGTGATTACCGACGTGGACACAAAAGCGGCTGCCGCACAAATTTTGTCCGATAGCCGTAGTTAAATGTTTATCATTGGGTAGGGCCAAAACCTTGCCCTATTTTTGTTCACGCCTGGAGCCGATTCCAGGCGTGTCTTTTTATCCTCCTTTAAAACTGCATTGCCATGAGCAACGACAAAGAAGCCAAATTGAAAGCCCTCAAGCTGACCATGGAAAAACTGGACAAGACCTACGGGAAGGGGGCTGTCATGCGCATGGGCGATAAGGCAGTAGAGGAAGTAGAAGTCATTCCATCGGGTTCCTTGGGCGTGGACATTGCATTGGGAATAGGCGGGTATCCCCGGGGCCGCGTGATCGAAATTTACGGTCCAGAATCTTCCGGTAAAACCACGCTGACCTTGCATGCCATCGCCGAGGTTCAAAAATTGGGCGGCATCGCCGCCTTCATTGATGCGGAACATGCCTTTGACCGCGGGTACGCGGAAAAGTTGGGTGTAAACACCGAAGAATTGATCATTTCGCAGCCGGACAACGGCGAACAAGCCTTGGAAATTGCGGACAATTTGATCCGTTCCGGCGCCATCGATTTGGTGGTCATTGACTCCGTTGCCGCTTTGACTCCCAAAGCCGAAATTGAAGGAGAAATGGGCGAGTCCAAAGTGGGATTGCACGCCCGTCTGATGTCTCAGGCGCTGCGTAAATTGACCGCCACCATCTCCAAAACAAACTGCACCTGTTTCTTCATCAACCAGCTGCGGGAGAAAATCGGCGTCATGTTTGGCAATCCAGAAACCACAACCGGAGGCAACGCCTTGAAATTTTATGCATCCGTTCGGATTGATATCCGTCGCTCAACCCAGATCAAAGACGGAGACGAGGCCGTGGGCAACCGCATTCGCGTGAAGGTGGTGAAGAACAAGGTCGCTCCTCCTTTCCGTTCTGCGGAATTCGACATTTACTACGGTGAAGGCATCTCCAAGGCCGGTGAATTGATCGACCTCGGTGTGCTTCACGGAATTATAAACAAAAGCGGCAGCTGGTTCAGCTACGGGGACACCAAGTTGGGCCAAGGCCGGGACGCGGTGCGCCAGTTGTTGAAAGACAACCAAGAATTGGCCGATGAGTTGGAAGTTAAGATTTCTGAGATACTGCGTGGTTAAGCATTTGATTTGGACCGTAGCGGCAGGGGTTGTCCTGGCGTGTACACCGAAGACCCCAGAAGAAGAAACCGCCAAGAAACAAACGCCTTTGGACTCGGTTTCTGCATTTTTGCAGGACAATCCGGACAACACCGATGCCCTGGCGTTTCGGGCGGGGCTGTATTTGGAGCAAAAGAACCTGCCCTACGCCAAGGCGGACATGGAAGCGGTGTTGGAACTGGATTCCAACCACGTCGAAGGGTTGCTGCGCAAGGGCGAGGTGTACTTTATTGGCAACCAGACCCGGATATCCAAGGAGGCCTGGGAGCGGTGCATCCAAGTAGATCCGGACAACATTCCCTGTCGGTTGAAATTGGCCGAGTTGTATTCCATCGTCCAAGATTACGACCGGTGCATCTCCTTTGCCGACGCCGTGATTGAGCGCGACGACCAGAATGCCATGGCCTACTACATCAAAGGCCTTGCCTTGCGGGACAAAAAGGGGGATACCACCTTGGCGTTGAAATACATTCAAAAATCCATTGACCTCAATCCCACCTTTGTTCCAGCTCTGGACATGGCCGGTGTTTTGCACATGGGGCTGGGTTCTGGATTGGCCGGAGGGTATTTTCAGCGGGTAATCGACCAAGATCCCAACAACGCCAAGGCCTACTACAATTTGGGCATGTTTCACTTGGCCAGCAAAGACTACAATCCAGCCATTGCGGCCTTTACCAGTTGCGGACAGCTCAATCCCAACGACCCCGAGCCCTTCTTTAATCTGGGATATATTCACCTGGAATTGAATATGTTAACGGAAGCTAGGTCCTATTTTGGGCAGAGTATTCGGGCCCAAGAGGTCAATTTCAGGGCCTACTACGGACGGGCATTTGCCGCTGAGCGCGCGGGAGATTTGACCAATGCGGAAAAAGATTTTCGCAAGGCGCTCGAATACAACCCCTCCCATACGCCGTCCAAAGAAGGCCTAAAGCGCATTTTGCAAGAAAAGTCCAGAATGAAATGGGACTAGAGCCGAAGGCGCTGCGCAAGGAGCATGCGATGGAAATGCACGGGCACCGTCGGGTGGACCCTTATTACTGGATGAACGACCGCGAGAATCCGGAGGTCATTGCCCACTTGGAAGCGGAAAACGCTTACCGGAAATCCGGCATGGAACCGGTTAACGCTTTGGAGGAGACCTTGTACCAAGAAATGGTCGGTCGGATTCCGCAAGTGGACGAAAGCGTTCCCGTTTTGCGGGAGGGCTATTGGTACTATACCCGCTACGAGGAGGGGAAGGAGTATCCTTTGCATTGCCGAAAGCGCGACCAGGCCGGTGAGCCCGTTGGACAGGAGGAATTGCTCCTGGATGTCAATGTACTGGCAGAAGGACATGCCTACTGCCAAGTCAGTGGGTTGTTTCTCTCTCCGGATCACCAGGAAATGGTGTATGGCGTGGACTTTGTGAGCCGACGTCGGTACGACCTGTTTCGGGTGCGTCTGGTCGAGCAAACGTCTCCCGTTCTGGTAGCCGAAGGCACAGCCGGTTCTGCCGCGTGGTCTGCCTGCGGCAATTATCTTTTTTATCCCACCAAAGACGACCAGACCTTGCGGGTGGATCGGATTTGGCGGTTGGACCTGCGTTCCGCCGGAGCCTTGCCCGACTTGCTTTTCCACGAATCGGACGAGGCATTTTCTTGCACGGTGTACCGGACCAAGAGCAAGAAATTCTTGGCAATTGCCACGGGGAGCAGTACTTCCGACGAGATGCACATCTTGCCCGCTGATCAACCTTTGGGCGAGTGGACTTGTTTCCAGCCCCGCCAGGCCCAATTGGAGTATGGTGCGGCTCACTACCAAGACCGGTGGTACATCCGCACCAATGCCCACGGCGCGGAGAATTTCCAATTGATGGAGTGCCCCGAAGTCCAAACAACCCTGGAAAACTGGAAAGTAGTCGTTCCGCATCGCCCCGACGTCCTTCTGGAAGGCATGGAGCTGTTTGCCGACTACTTGGTTTTGGAAGAACGCTTCAACGGATTGACGCGGGTCGTCATCAAACCCTGGGATTCGACCGTGCCCGAGCACGAAGTGGCGTTCCAGGATGCCGCCTACACCGCTTACGTGGGCTCCAACCCCGAATACCAATCCGATTGGCTGCGCATGGGGTACACCTCGTTGGTGCAGCCCAGCCAGGTCTTTGATTACCACATGGCAACGGGGGAGCGACGCATCCGCAAAGTGCAGCAGGTCGTGGGCGGATACCGGCCGGAGGCCTACCAAACCGACCGGCTTTGGGCCACTGCTACGGACGGAACCCAAATCCCCATTTCCGTGGTTCGTCCGGCAGGCACCACCGGGCCCATTCCGTTTTTGGTCTACGGCTACGGATCCTACGGCTATTCCTTGGATCCGGCCTTTTCATCGGCGCGGCTGAGTTGGTTGGACCGCGGTTGCGGTTTTGCCATGGTTCACATCCGGGGCGGCCAAGAAATGGGCCGTCCTTGGTACGACCGCGGCAAGATGGAGCACAAAATGAACACGTTCACCGACTTCGTTGCATGCTCGGAACACCTTGTTGCTGCTCACTGGGCCGATGCAAAGCGGTTGTATGCCATGGGCGGCAGCGCCGGTGGGCTGCTCATGGGTGCGGTCATTCAATTGCGTCCAGAATTGTTCAAGGGCGTGGTGGCAGCGGTTCCCTTTGTGGATGTGGTGACCACCATGCTGGACGACTCCATTCCCTTGACCACCGGGGAATACGAGGAGTGGGGCAACCCCAACGAACCCGAAGCCTACCACCGCATGCTGTCCTACTCACCGTACGACCAGGTAAGCGCCATGGATTATCCGGCCCTGCTGGTAACCACCGGACTGCACGACAGCCAAGTTCAGTACTGGGAGCCTGCCAAATGGGTGGCCAAAATTCGGGCCATGCGCACCAACCGCAACCCTTTGTTCTTGCATTGCGACATGGAAACCGGCCACGGCGGGGCGTCGGGCCGCTTTCAAGCCTACCGCGACGTCGCTATGGAATATGCCTTCTTGCTGGGACTGGACCAGGGCCTCTTGACTTCGGAAGTCCAGTAAGACCCCGTCTTGTCGTTAGGGAGCCGGCACCGTCAGCCGTGCTGCGTGTTTTCCCATTCTTCAATGGCCGCGGCCGTACGGGCGGTGGCGCCTGCCTGGTGAGAAATCCAGTTCTGCACTCCTTTTGGCGGTGTTTTTTGCCAGTCGGTCCAGCACTGAGCCAAGGACACCGGGTCCTGCGCCAGGTGTAAAATCCCGGCTTGTGCGGCGGAGGCTGCGTCGGGCCGATTTCGGCTTCCTTCGTGGGCAATTGCCGCGGGTACGCCCCACGCCAAGGGTTCCAAGAAATTGTGCTGGCCTTGCGATCGGCCGCCGCCAACATACGCAAAGGTGGCCAATCCGTACATGTCGAACAGCACCCCTACGGCGTCAACGACGAGTGCCCGCGCATTTTCGGGGTGGGCCGGCGGTTGGTCGGTCAGACACGTGGACCACCGGATGTGGGGGACGGGAAGTTTACCTTCCCAAAATTGAAGCGAAGACTCCGAAACGGAATGCGGAACCAGGAC
>JBIIBX010000033.1:0-11549 GCA_044239185.1 Schleiferiaceae bacterium
AAAAAGTACTCTTTCTCCTGGTGGCCCTTGTAGCGGGCAGCACGGCATGGGGCCAAGCCGCTCCTTTCCAACGCATTTCCCAAATCCAGTACGTAAGCCCAACGATGTTGGCCAACTGCCAAGACTCCACGCCGTTCAACAACCAAATTGTTCGGACCCGCGGAATTGTTGTTACACCGGGCAATGCGTCTGAAGTAGCTTCGGGATCTGTACAAGGAGGCAGCCGTCCCTTCTTTTTCATTGTAGATACGGCCACAAACGGGGCCGCCGGTCCGTTCAAAGGCATGGAAATCATGGGTGCGTACCGCAATGCGCAAAACCAACTGGTTCCCCTTCCCAACGTGGAGTTGTTGATTCCAGGCGACCTGATTGAATTCACCGGCAAGGTGACCGAGTTCAACCGCGGCACCCAAATGGAGCCCAACAGCGTGAATTCGCTGGTCATTTTGGGTTCGCGCCCCGCACCGGCCCCCGCAACCGTTTTGCTTAGCCAGTTGAACGACGCCATGCGTGTGAACATCCCCACAACCGGCGAACAATGGGAAAATGCCTTTGTAGAGTTTCAAAACGTCACGGTAACGGAGGTCCTTCCTTTTAGTGGCAACCGCGTCAGTTTCAACGTTGTCGACGGACAAGGAAACAAAATCAACGTGTCGGACCGCTTCTTGGCCCAAAAACTGCCTTCGTGGCAAACCGTCAACCCCGCCAGCCCCCAAACCTCCGGCTCCTTCACGCCGCCGGTCCCAGGCACCTTCTATTCCAGCTTGAAAGGCATGGTGCGCCACGACGGCAACGGTTGTTTCCCCAATGCAGGAACCACGCGCGGGTACGAATTGAACCCGTTTGCGGCGTCGCACTACCAAATTGCCTACGCCCCCCCCTACATTTCCAACTTCGACCGCGACCCCTTCCTGCCTACCCCCAACCAGTCGGTGGATTTTACCTGCAACATTACCGACTTTGACGGCACCGTAGACTCCGTGCACTTTTATTACTCGAGCAATTCGGCCACCCTTCCGTCGCAGTTTACCAAAGTGACTATGCCTTTGGTAGCGGGTTCTACGGACGACTACGCCTACACCCTTCCGGCCTTCCCCAACGGAACCTTGGTGCGTTACTACATCCGCGCCAAAGACAACGCTGGGAACAAGTCCTTCTACCCCGTCACTTCGGTCGGCCAGGCCCAGCCCAACTTCGAATACTATACGGTTCGCACGGGAGGCCCGACGATTTACGACATTCAGTATTCCTTGGCCAGCAACAGCGCCTCTCCGCTCGTCGGCCGTGAAGTAACCATCAAAGGAATTGTGACCTCGTCCACCAAAAACTACGACTTGGGCTACCTCTACATCCAAGACGAAAACGGCGGTCCGTACAGCGGAATCTGGTTGGTGGGCAGCGGCATTGCCAACTACTACCGCGGCGAGGAAGTCAACGTCACCGGCACGGTGGAAGAATACTTCAACATGACCCGTTTGGTGGTTTCTTCTATGTCCAAGACCGGACGTTGGGTTGCGCCTACCGCCACGGTGGTAGACCCCACAGACTCCATCAGCAAGCTGAATTACGGCTGGGAAAAGTGGGAAGGATGCTTGGTGCGTTTGCAGGATCCCGCCAACGGCAAGCTGCACATCTCGCAAACCAATTTGGGCTTTGGGGACTACGCGGTAAGCGCCATCCCTGGTGCATCACGCGCCCGCAGCACGATGGTCTTGGCCGGCCGCCAATCGGGCACCGCCTTTAGTTCCTTGTGGGTTCAACCCGTAACCAGCTTGGCCTACGACACCATCGACGGTTTTATGGAAGTGGATCCCTTGGTTGTGAGCGACACCATGAACATGGACGCACTGGAAGGAATTGTCTTCTTTGGCTTTAGCAATTACCGCGTATTGCCGCGGAACAACGACGACTTCATCGGCTTCAATGTTGATTTGGACTCCACCAATTTGGCCACTTCCCCGTTGATTGGCATCGAAGAAGGCACTCCTTCGCTTCAAGCATTCGTTCGCCCTAACCCTGCGCGATCCAGCCTTTGGATCGACGGGCTGAACACCGGTACGCTTCAGGTGGAAATGACCGACATCTACGGACGCATCGTCCTGCAAACTACCCTGGCAAACGGAGAACGCCGTCTGGACGTTGGCCATTTGGCCGCCGGAACCTACTGGGTCCGGGTGACGCACAACGGACGCACCTCCGTGGCGCAATGCGTTTTGCAAAAATGATGCAGCGCTGTTTTGCTTTTGGTCGGTGGGCGGCAGCGGGCACGTTGCTCGCTGCCCTCCTTCTGGCGGGGTGTGACCCCGGCACGTTGGCAGACAACCGCTTGCCCAACACCCACCTGGCCCTGGACACCATTGCCTTGCAAGGCGATAACCGACTCAACTCCGTTGTCCGCATGAGCTGGTACGGCACCGACGTGGACGGCTACGTGGACCGGTACGAGGTGTCGTTGGACGGAACGAGTTGGAAAACCACCCGCAAGCAAGACAGCACCTTTACCTTGTCCATCCCTGCTGGTCAAGACACCGCGGACGTGGTCCTGCGGGTTCGCGCGGTAGACGACGACGGGGGCACAGACCCCACCCCGGCCCGGCTCCGGCTCCCGCTGAAAAATGCGCGCCCCGTAGCGTCCATTGACCCCGAAGGCCAAACCCTGGGCACCACCTTGGGCGTGGCCACCTACAAATGGCGCGCTTCCGACCCCGACGGCGACGAAACCGTGGTTGCGGCCGAAGCCCGGTTCAACAACGGAACCTGGTTCCCAATTCCCGTGAACCAGCCGGTAATCACCTTTGTGGTGGAACCGGGAAGCACCGCCACCGCTACGGCACGGATGGTGTATGGCAACAACAATTCCCTGGAAACCACACCGGTAGACGGGCTGGAAATCGACGAAAACAACACCCTGTATATCCGCGTCAAAGACGTGGCCAACCGCTGGAGCGATGCCGACACGGCCCTTCCCGTGGTCTTTACACGGCCCTCCGGCGATCTTTTGGTGGTCAGCGGTTCTCCTTCCACCACCGCCAACACCTACCTCACGGCATTGGCCGGCGCCGGATTGGACATCGATTTTTGGGACATGAACGTGGCAGCCAACCTGCCGGCGTATTGGAATCCGACGTTCCGCTGGATTTCCCAGCAGTACAACAAAGTGTTTGTGTTCAGCGGCCCCACGCCGGTTTTGGATCCGTCCACCGGACAAACGTCTACCCTGCTCGGGTTGATGGGACCGGCCCTGCAGAAATACACCCAAAACGGAGGCAAGTTGCTCATCACTACCGCACTCAACAGCACCATGGACCTCACCCCCTACATCGGCACCTACCCCATCGACGGGTTGGTCACGTCGGTGGGCCAGGTTCGCTTGGTGCAAGACAGCGCCCTGGTGCCCTTGGTTCCCAATTACCCGTCGCTGAAACCGGAGAGCATTCTCATTGGCTTGACGCCCATTTTGCCTTCGGCCGACGCCCAGCCGTTTTACCGCGCCCAGCTTACCAAACTCAGCGGATGGTCGGGAACAAACGTGGTAGGGGTACGCCGATTCGCTCCCGGTCCGGGAAATCGGGTGCAGCAAGTTTTTTTCTCGGTAGAACTTTTCAAAGCAAACGCGGTGCCTGGCGCCCTGTCGTCCCTGCTGCAAAGCATTTTGGTCAATGACTTCAACTGGTAATCCGATGCGGACTCCTTCTAAAACGCACCATGGAGCCGCCTGGCGCTGGCTGCGCGCAGTGGCACTTTTCTTGGTGGCCGCAGGACTCCCGCTGCATGCATTGGCTCAAACCCCCGCCAAAACGGGCGTTCTGAAAGGAATCGTGATGGACAAGGAAACCGGCGAAACCCTTCCCGGGGTAGCCGTCAACGTGGTGGGAACCTATTTTGCTGCGGTCACCGACGGAAAAGGACAGTTTGTATTTCCCCGCATTCCTTCGGGCGACTACAGCATCAAGTTCCAAATGATGGGCTACGGTACAGCCGTCCACAACGGAATTACCATCAAAACCGGTGCCACAACCGTGCACGACGCCCGGCTGTCTTCCAAGGCAGAAGCCCTGCAAACCGTTACGGTTACCGGGCAAAAGGCCCAAGTCGACCTGGAAAAAGCCGCCTCGGAAGTAAACCTCAAGCGCGAGGAAATTGCCCAAATGAACGTGCGAAACGTGGAAGATGTGGTAGCGTTGCAAGCCGGAGTTATCAAGACGACGGACGGATTGCAAATTCGCGGAGCCCGCATTTACGAAACCGAATACCTGGTGGATGGTATTTCGGCGTCCGACCCCCTGGCCGGCACCGGCTTTGGCGTGAAGGTTTCTTCCTCGGCCATCCAAAGCGTGTCGGTACTGACGGGCGGTGCAGGCGCGGAATTTGGAGGCGGGTCCTCCGGCGTGATCAACACCAAAATCCGGGAGGCCTCGGACCGGTTTGAGATCGCGGGCGGACTGACCCGGGACTACCTCCAAAACCGCAATTGGTCGTCGAGCTTTTACACGGACATCGCGGAACTGTCCATTGGATTTCCCATTCCCGGCACCAAGAAAAAAGTGACGTTGTACAACGACGCCAACGTGAACCTCTCGGACGATTACTTTCCGAATGTGGCCAATCAATTGAAGTCGAGCTTGTTTCCGTCGAACATGGAGCGTTGGGCGCCGCGGCAAAGCAATTCGTGGACCCACACCGCCAAACTGGCGTGGAAGATCAAGTCGGGCACCAAACTGACCTTGACCAACCAGCATTCGTTGAACATCAACCAAAACACCCGGACCCTACAAATTGTGGGATTTGACGCGATTTTGGCACCGGGATACCAGTACAACCGGAGCAACAACCTGGACAACGCCACCACCTACACGCACCACTCCAATTTGACGGCGCTGAACTTGACCCACCTCATCAACACGCATTGGGGGTTGAGCGCCAGCGTCGGACGGCTCTTCACCAACCTGCGGGCAGATGCCAACGGACGTCCCTTCCGCATGCCCACCGTGGACGAAATTCTGGACGAAGACAACATTGTGACCGGCCCGGTAAGTGTGTTCAATCCCAACGACCCGTCGGGCATTTTGTACGTGCGTCCCGGCGACGGTCTGGTGAACAACAACGGCATCTCTCCGGTTTGGCACGACCACTACGCCGAGGAATGGACCGCCCGTACCAAGTTGACCTACAAGCCCGATGGCAACATCCACAAAGTCAACCTGGGAGGGGAATACCAGTACAACGCGTACCAGTGGGTGGACGTTACCCGGCCCTGGGTGGGCGCCCCCATTTTGCTGGCGGACGGCACCTCCACGCCGTCGGTTTCCATTGGATCCAGCAACGACATTTGGAGCGTCAAGCCGCACCGCATGGCCTTTTTTGCGGAAGACGAGCTCACCTACAAGGGGATTATTGCCACCCTGGGCGTGCGTCTGAACGGCTGGGCTCCGGGGAAATTCGCCGACGACGCCATTGCCAACCCGTCCGCGCCGGTGGTGGACCAAATTCGGGAAGATTACCTGAACAAGACCGTGAAAATCGGTTCGTTGCGTTGGAAAGCCCGCATCCTGCCCCGGATCAACGTGTCCTTCCCGGTTACGGCCAACAACGTCTTGTACTTCAACTACGGCCACAGCATGCGCCTGCCCCACCCCCGGTTCTCCTACGCCGGACTGGACCCCGTCTACCAAGACCGCAGCTTCTTGAGCTTCTTGGGCAATCCCGACTTGGATCCCGAGGTGAATGTCAGCTACGAGGTGGGCTACAAAGCCGCCTTGAACAAGTCCTTGGGCTTGACGCTGTCTGCCTACAACAACAACCGGTTTGACTACATCGTGTCCCGCCGGGTGTTGGTGCGCGACCAAACCGGACGCTTGGTGGCCAAGACCATGCACATCAACCAGGACTACGCCAAGGTGCAGGGCGCTGAATTGGGCCTGCAAGCGCAAGCCACTCCGGCCCTGCGCTTCTTTACCAACGTCGCCTACCAGGTGGCCCGGGGCAAATCCAACTCCGCCCGGGAGAGCGCCTTGCAAATCGAACAAAACGGCGAAGTGGCCCTCAGCCGGGAGCAATTTTTGGCTTGGGACCGCCCGTGGAACGTGAACCTCGGCACCGTCTGGGCACCCAAAAAAGGCGCTTGGCGCGGATTTGAAGTCTTTGCGCAGTCTTCCTACACCAGCGGCTACCGCTACACCCCCCAATTGTTGGTGGGGGTCAACGACTTGGGGCGTCCGCAGTTTCAGGTGCTGAACGACCAACTCTTGTCCAAAATTGGCGCCCCTTGGTGGAACACCGATTTGAAGGCCTCCTACACGCTGCGTCCCAACAAAAAGCGCGACGCAGGCGCCACTTTCACCGTGGACATGCGCAACCTTTTTGACAACCGCAATTCCCAGGTGGTCAACCCCATCACGGGCCGGGCCTACGAATACGGCGACGACGTACCCAACACCTGGCGGGACCCCCGTCCGGAGTACAACGGACCGCAAGAATCCGGACTGGATCCGCGGGACCCTTCCCGGTTCTCCGCACCGCGTCAAATCCTCTTCGGAGTAACCTTTAAGTTTTAACGGCATGCGTACCCCCTCTATCCTCGCCCTCTGCGGTTGGTTGTTGGGCGCTTCCGCAGCCCACGCCCAGTTGCTCCCTTCGTACGGGGGAGAACGCGCCGGGGCCTCTGCCCTTTCCTTTTTGAAAAACGACTTGCACGTGGGCAGCGTCGGCATGGCTGGAGCCCACGTGGCCCTGGTAGGCAATCCCTATTCCTGGAACGGAAATCCAGCAGGGGCATCCGACGTGAACGAACGCAGTTTGGCCCTGAGCAACGGATTTGTAGGCGGAGGCGTCCAACACAGCTTGATCGCCCTCACTCTTCCCTCCAAAGACAAGACCACCAGCATCGGCCTGGTGGGCAATGTGCTGCAAACCGGCGCCTTTGAAGAACGCACCGAGTTCCTTCCCGAAGGAACCGGCCGGATGCTGTACGGCACCCATGCTTCCCTGGGCATTGGCGTGGCCAAGCGCTTGAGCGAGCAGTTCAGCATGGGCTTGGTAGTCAAAGGCATCCACGAAGTGGTTGGGGACTACCGAAACACCACCGCCGGAGTAGACATTGGCTTTTTGTACCGCACCGACGTCCGCGGGCTTCAATTTGCGGTGGCCCTGCGCAATTTTGGCGGCTCTTCTGCCCTGCAAGGCGACTTTTTGGCGAGCCTGTTCAACCGCGCGCCGGTGGCTACGCTTAACAAAAACACCCTGCCCACCGAGTTCTGCATGGGCATCAACGGCATTGCTTGGTCCAAGGACAAACAGGTCCTCCGCATGGGCATCCAACTGAACCACCCCAACGACAACGCGGAAAACTACCGCATTGGGTTGGAATACACCGCCAACGACCGCCTGGTCATCCGCTCCGGCGTGGCCCTGCAAGTGGCCGGGCGCACGTGGCCCGCTCTGGGTTTTAGCGCCAAAGGCCGCTTGGGCCGCCAAGCCATCTGGATCGACTACGCTGCCACCCCCACTGCATTCACCGGCATCGCCTCCGTCGTCGGCATGCGTTTGCCCTTGATCCTGAATCCCTGACCCCATGCGCACCCCCCTACCTTGGATCGCCGGCGGCCTGGCCGCACTCCTGCTCAGCAGCTGCGAGGGGTACTTCG
The DNA here is from genome assembly GCA_044239185.1 of Schleiferiaceae bacterium. Lineage (GTDB taxonomy): Bacteria > Bacteroidota > Bacteroidia > Flavobacteriales > Schleiferiaceae > CAMDTE01. Next base: position 7,644 of record JBIIBX010000033.1, read on the forward strand.
GCACCCGCACCGACCTGGACTTCATTGACATTCCCGACTACACCATCCGGGAAATTGCCTACGTCCCCATTCAGCCCGAGTGGAAGGGCTTCGTACGGCCGGTGGACGTGTGCGTCGGGTTCGACGAGCTCCTCTACGTGGTAGACGAAGGAACCGAAGAAATCGTAGCCTTGGACGAGGCAGGCCGGGAACTGGGCCGCTTGCGCGTCCCCGGCGTTCATGCCGTTCGCCAAGACCGTCGCTTCGACTTGCTGGCCCTGGGCACGCTGGACACCGCCATCAACGGCGTCTCCTACGACCTGGCTTGCTTGTACCGCATCCGCATGATTCAAGGCACCAATTACGGCCTTTCGTACGGCCAAGTGGTGCACAAAACCGTTCATCCCTTTTACTTCAAAAACACCTTTTCCTTGGGGGATGCCCAGGTCCGTTTTGAGTCCATTGGGGTGTTGGGAAGCAACCAACCCGCCAAAAACAACCGCTACTACGTCACCCGCACCGGCCCCAGCCCCAACAACGCCAACCAAGGCCCGGACGACGCCGTTCTGCAATTCTCAGCGAACGACGAATGGCTGACCTCCGTGTCTGTCAATACGTCCAGCGGGTTGTTCAACAACTATTTCAAAAAGCCTTTTGGAATAGTAACCTACTGCCAGCCTCCTCAAATCACGGCCAATGCCGGGGACGACTTCTTGGTCACTTCCCTTTCTCCCAGCCAAGCCATTCAAATCCAAGGCGTTACTTTTGAAGAAAGTGAATTCGGTGCGGAATTCCGGCCCAACACCTTCCAACCAGACCCCTCTCTGGCAGACAACTATCTCCAAAAACCCCAGCGTTTTTCCAAGCCGACGGGGCTGTGCATGGCCGGAGACAACACCCGGTACATCTGGGTGGTGGATGCCGAAAAAGACAGCGTTTACCAGTTCACCTCCAATGGCCTGGAAGGGGTTCCTCCTCCGCCTGCCAGCGGGGAACGTCGGTATGCCGTCACGTCGTTCGGCGGCCGCGGCTCCGGCGTTGGCCAGTTCAACGAGCCGCGTGCGGCAGCGTACTATAAAAAAATCCTGTACATCGCCGATGCCGGCAACGGCCGCATTGTGCGCTACAAACTCACCTTGGATTTTGATTAAACCGCCTTGTTTACACCCAATTAACCCGTCACCCGTACCTTTGTACTTATGAAACAACGCCTCCTCTCGTTTGCCACAACCGCCCTGATGCTTTTGGGGTCTGCCGTGGCCGCTGTCGCTGCCGTGCACAACGTGTCCGTCAACAGCAACTTCTTCCAGCCCAGCACTTTGACCATCCAGGTGGGCGACCAAGTCATTTGGACCCAAGTGAGCGGCGCCCACAACGTCAACGGTACACAAGGCACCTTCCCCAACAATCCGACCAGCTTCAGCAGCGGCGCAGTAGCGGGTGGCAACTGGACGTACAGCTTCACCTTCACGATCCCCGGCACCTACAGCTACCAATGCGATCCGCACGCGGGCATGGACGGTACCATTGTGGTGCAGCCGGCTGCTGCGCAGCCGTGCACGGAGCCTTTTATCTCGGAATACTTGGAGGGATCCAGCAACAACAAAGCGTTGGAGATTTTCAACCCACGTTCTACACCATTGAACATGGCCGGTTACTCCTTAAAGGCTTACAACAACGGTGGCCTCACCGTTTCCAATTCCTTTACCTTCCCCGCCAACGTTACCATCCCTGCCGGAGGCGTATTCACCATTGCCAACAGCCAAGCCTTAGCGGGCATCTTGAGCGTGGCAGACACCACCAGCACCATCACCTTCTTCAACGGAGACGATGCCATTGTCTTGTTCAAAAACACCGACACCTTGGACATCATTGGCAAAGTAGGATTTGACCCCGGAACCAACTGGACCGTGGGCACAGGCGCAACTTCCGAATTTACCTTGGTGCGCAAGGCTACGGTCAACCAAGGCCAGCGCAATTGGATTGTTGGTGCCACCGAATGGGATGTCTACCCCCAAAACACCATCACCTATTTGGCCGCCCACACCAGCAGCGCCTGCAACACCACGCCTCCTCCCACCGGCCCAGTGCGCACCAATTTGTCCGTTTTGCGCGCCAACGACGCCAACGGCGTGGCTACCACGGACGGTGACACGGTCTACGTTACCGGAACGGTTCACAGCCTGGATTTTGACGGCAACGCCGGATACTCCTTCTACATCGAAGATGGAACCGCCGGCATGAACATTTTCCGCACTACGGATTTGACCAACTACACGGCCCCCGCCGTGGGCGATTCTTTGAAAGTATACGGCATCGTGGACCAGTTCAACGGCCTGACGGAAATTATCCCCGACTCCATCCGCGTCATCCAGACCAACCGCAATTTTGGCAGCGCAGCGCGCATCACTTCCTTGACGGAGCCCTTCGAAAGCCGCTACGTCTTTATGGACTCTTTGATGCTGCCCGCCACCTCCACGTGGCCCGCAACCGGTTCCAGCGCCAACGTCAACCTGACCCGCGGCACCCAGACGATCGTCCTGCGCATTGACAACGACACCGACATCGACGGCTCTCCCGCCCCGACCGGCATGTTTGGCATGTTCGCCACCATCACGCAATTCGACAATGCCTCCCCCTTTGACGCGGGCTACCAGTTGTTGCCCAGCAAGCGGGCAGACATCGTCCCCATGGGCACCTTGGGTGTTTTAACTCCCTTGAATGTTGCCACCGAAGTGAACCCCACAACGGGCGTTTCCCTGCGCGACGGCCAAGTTCACATCGTTCGCGGTGTAGTTACCTCCCCCGACTTTGATGGCAACACCGGCTACTCGTTCTACATCCAAGACGCCACAGGCGGCATCAATGTATTCCGCACGGCAGACAAGCCCAACTACACCACGCCTACCCCCGGGCATCAGTTGGAAATCCGTGGGACCATCGACCAATTCAACGGTTTGACCCAAATCATTCCTGACTCCATCATCTTGTTGGCAACGGGCCAAACCGTTCCCACGCCGGTGGTTGTCACCGCCTTGGCCGAAACTACCGAGTCTATCTTGGTTCGTTTGAACAACATGACGTTGGTGAATGCCGCCCAGTGGACCAACGCCGGAAGCGGGTTCAACGTGGACATCACGGACGGCACCCAGACCTTCTTGATGCGCGTGGATGCGGACGTTAACGTTTACGGTTCTGCTGCTCCTACGGGTCTATTTGACGTCATTGGCGTAGGAAACCAGTTCGACAACACCAGCCCCTTCACCGGTGGTTACCAGTTGTTCCCGCGCTCCACGGCTGACATCATCCCCGTGATCACCACAGTACCTACCGTGCGTTTTGTGACCGGCGCCAGCCAAAAAGTGGAAGGCAACACCAGCAACACCGTCAAGTTGTACATCAACCCGACGAGCCCCAATGCCAGCAGCCTGATGATGCATGGCATGGCTCCTGCCACCAACGCTCTGACCTACGGAACGGACTACACCACCACCCCAGCGGCATCTGCGGGCATGTTCATGCTGAACGTACCTGCGAACGAAGACACCGTTCAGTTCAGCGTAAACATCTTGGACGATTTAATCCAGGAAGCCAACGAATCTGTAAACCTGACCATTATGTCTGCCACCGGCCTGACCGTAGGCAGCATTGCAACGCACGTATTCACCGTCATTGACAACGACATCTTTATCCCCACCCGCACCATTCCGCAAGTCCGCGGCATGAATACGGCCGGTGTATTGGACTCGTTGACGAAGCAGTGCAAACTCATCGGCACGGTGTTGGGCGTCAATACCCAAACTACCTCAACCGGCAACGTGGCCTTCACCATCCACGACGGCACTGTTGGCTTTGGCGTCTTCAGCCCTGCCACTTCCAACCATGGATACACCGTCAACGAAGGCGACGTAGTTCGCGTTATTGGCA
>JBIIBX010000189.1:0-2859 GCA_044239185.1 Schleiferiaceae bacterium
CAAGCCTTGCTGTTTGACCGCATTGAGCAGATGTCCAAGCCCGTGGTGGCCGCCATCAATGGCTTTGCCTTGGGAGGAGGACTGGAGCTGGCTTTGGCGTGCCACATTCGGTTGGCGTCTACCAATGCCAAAATGGGCCTGCCGGAAGTCGGCCTGGGTGTTATCCCTGGATACGGTGGCACCCAGCGGCTCCCTCGGACGGTGGGACCCGGCCGCGCCTTGCAAATGATTGCAACGGCCAAAATGATTGACGCTGATACCGCAGAACGTTGGGGCCTGGTCAACGCAGTACACGAATTGCCCGAGTTGATCGACCAAGCGGTGGCTATGGGGAACCAAATCGCCAAGCAATCCGGCACGGCCATTGCCCACGCACTGGAAGCCGTTCGGGCCGGTTGGAACAATCCCGAAGCGGGTTTTGAAGAAGAAAAACGTCGCTTCGGCGCGTGTTTCCAAAGCCCCGAATTCATTGAAGGCACCACCGCCTTTTTGGAAAAACGTCCACCCGTCTTTTCCTAAACCTGCCACACCCACCAAACCAAACCCCTATGAACATCATTATCCCCATGGCGGGTAGAGGCTCCCGCCTTCGCCCCCACACCCTCACTACCCCAAAACCCCTCATTTCCATTGCCGGGAAGCCCATTGTGCAGCGCCTGGTAGAAGACATTGCGGCCATTGTGGGCGATCAGCTGAACCAAGTCGCCTACGTCGTTGGGGACTTTGGCGCCGAGGTTGAACGCGACCTGCTGGATGTTGCAGCGCGTTTAGGAGGCCGTGGAAGCATCCATTACCAAGAGAAGGCCCTTGGCACTGCCCACGCCGTATTGTGCGCAGCAGAGGCCCTGGAGGGCCCTGTGGTGGTTGCTTTTGCAGACACCCTCTTTCGCGCAGACTTCCGCTTGGACGACAAAGCCGACGGCGTTATCTGGGTGAAAAGCGTGGAAGACCCCCGTGCATTTGGTGTCATCAAGTTGGACGAGGCCGGTCGTATCACCGATTTTGTGGAAAAACCGCAGGAATTTGTGAGCGACTTGGCCATTATTGGCATTTACTACTTCAAAGACGGGGCCCGCCTCCGCCGCGAACTTCAGTACTTGATTGACAACGACATCAAGGAAAAAGGGGAGTACCAGTTGACCAACGCCTTGGAAAACATGAAGCGCGACGGGATGGTCTTTGTCCCAGGAGAAGTGGACGACTGGATGGACTGCGGCAACAAAGACAACACCGTAGACACGGCTGTGCGGATTTTGGGCTATGTCCAAACCACAGAGGCCCTGCACCACCCTACTGCAGTGGTGGAGAACAGCATCCTGGTCCCCCCGGTGTACCTGGGTCCGGGAGCCGTCGTGCGCAACAGCACGGTCGGACCGGGAGTGTGCATTGGCCAAGGGACAACGGTGGAGAACGCCACCTTGCAGCACACCGTGATTCAAAACAATTCCGTGGTAAGCGGTGTGGTATTGAACCGCTCCATGATTGGCAACCATGCCCGACTCGAAGGCGGATTCTCCTCGGTGAGCCTGGGAGATTATTCCCAGCTCGACGCGTAAACGCCATGCGAAAATTGGCACTTTCCCTCAAGAAAAGAACCTGGGCCTGGGCCTGGGGGATTTTTTTGGTGCCGATGGTGGGCTGGGCCCAAAGCGATTTAACCGTTGGGAACTGGGTTTTTGAGGCCATCCGACGGAAAGAGTCCGGCGATTTGGAGGGGGCCATCAAGGTCTACCTCAAAGTACAAGGCAAAGAGCCCTCTTCGTTTGCAGCCGCGTATTCCCTGGCAGAATTGTATGCGCAGACCAAACAATTTCCCAAGGCCTTGGAGCAATCCACACGTGCCAATCGGCTGGATCGCAGCAATTTGTGGGGATGGCGCCTGACCAAGTCCTTGTACGAAGAGTCCCGGCAGGTAGCCAAAGCGCTGGATTGCGCAGATTCTTTGCGGGTGCACGGTGAACGCGACGCAACCTTTTTTCACGAAACGTCCCAGTGGGCGGCACAGTCGGGATTCGCTGACCGGGCTGTGCCCTTTTTGGACCATGCAGACGCCCTCGGGGGGGTCAATCCGGAACGCGTAGCTTTTCGGGCCCAGCTCCTTTTTTCTAAAAACCCCCAAGCCGCCATCCAGGTACTCCGCGACGGGCTTTCCGCTTTTCCCAACCATGCGGAGTTGGAGGGGCAATTGGGCACCCTCTTGATTCAACAAGGCCAATGGAAGGAAGCAGAAGCTGTTTTTTTGGCGGCTCTCCAACGCGACCCGCAAGACGGCCGGGCCTCGTTTATGCTGTACGAATTGTACCGGCAAACCAAGCAAGTGGAAGCCGCGGAAACGCAGGCATTGCGGTTGTTGGCGGCCCCCAATTTGGGCATTGACCGCAAAGTGCAGTTGGTTGCCAGCCTCTTGGTGCCCAGTTCCCAAGAGTGGAACCTGAAGGTAGACGAGCGGTGGGCCCAGGCGCTCCTAGCCGCGCACCCCGAAGAAGCCAAGGCTTGGACCCTGGCGGCGGACATTGCGAGCCAGAACGGAAACCCCCAAGAGGCGGCTGTCCGCTGGAGAAAAGCCCTCTCTCTCCCCGGTGGCGACCTCTGGCCCCTGCATCTGGGCCTTTTGCAGGCCGACGAGGATGTCAACGACGCCGATGCCTTGATCCGCGACGCCCGGAATGCGCAAGCTTCCTACCCTTTGCAGGCGCTGGTGTACTACTACGAAGGGCTGGGCCACCAAAAAAAGGCAGATTTTGCAGCCTCTGAACGGGCATACCGCTCGGGGTTGCGGTACGCGGGCAATGCACCGGAAGTAAAGTCCACGCTGCAACTTCAATTGGCCGAGGTGTTGCACCGCGCTGGACGGGGGGC
>JBIIBX010000190.1:0-2848 GCA_044239185.1 Schleiferiaceae bacterium
ACGCTGCACGCGGCGGGCGCGGGATACCACCAACTTGTCGTCTTCCGACAATTCTTCCATACCCAAGATGGCAATGATGTCTTGCAACTCCTTGTAGCGCTGCAAAATACGCTTCACGCGCTGGGCACAATCGTAGTGTTCTGCGCCTACTACCTCGGCAGTCAAAATCCGAGAAGTAGAGTCCAAGGGATCAACCGCAGGGTAAATGCCCAATTCGGCAATCTTACGGGACAATACCGTGGTAGCGTCCAAGTGGGCAAAGGTGGTAGCAGGGGCCGGGTCGGTCAAGTCGTCCGCAGGAACGTAAACGGCCTGAACCGACGTGATAGAACCGTTTTTCGTGGAGGTAATCCGCTCCTGCATGACACCCATTTCGGTGGCCAGGGTAGGCTGGTACCCTACAGCCGATGGCATCCGGCCCAAAAGAGCGGATACTTCTGAACCGGCCTGGGTAAAGCGGAAGATGTTGTCGATAAAGAAGAGGATGTCCTTTCCTTGTCCTGCGCCGTCTCCGTCGCGGTAGTACTCGGCCATGGTCAAACCGGACAAAGCAACCCGGGCACGGGCGCCGGGGGGCTCGTTCATTTGACCAAATACGAAGGTAGCCTTGGACTCTTCCAGCTCGGTCAGGTCGACCTTGCTCAAGTCCCATCCGCCTTCCTCCATGGAATGCTTGAAATCTTCGCCGTAGCGGATAATGCCCGCCTCAATCATTTCGCGGAGCAGGTCGTTTCCTTCGCGGGTACGTTCCCCTACTCCGGCAAATACCGACAGACCTCCGTGTCCTTTGGCGATGTTGTTGATCAATTCCTGGATCAATACGGTTTTGCCTACACCGGCACCTCCGAACAAACCAATCTTACCGCCTTTGGCGTAAGGTTCGATCAAGTCGATAACCTTGATTCCAGTGAACAGAACTTCGGTAGCCGTAGAAAGGTCCTCAAATCGAGGAGCGTCGCGGTGAATGGACTTCACGTGGGTGCGGTCGATGCGGCCCAGGCCGTCGATGTCTTCGCCTACCACGTTGAATACCCGTCCCTTGATCTGGTCGCCCGTAGGCATAGAGATCGTAGAACCCTGTGCAACCACTTCCTGGCCGCGGGTAAAACCGTCGGTGGAGTCCATGGAGATGGCACGAATGGTGTCTTCACCGATGTGCTGCTGGGTTTCTAAGATGACTTGTTGGCCGTTGGGGCGGGTAACCACCAAAGCTTCATAAATCTTCGGAAGGGCGGTAGCGTTGGGAAAATAAACGTCTACAACCGGTCCGATCACCTGGGCAATTTGGCCTTTGATCGAGGACATGGAATGTTGCTTTAATTCGGGTGCAAAGGTACGAAAGAATTCAGAATTCCGATAATGCGTTCTGCTTGGGCGGGTTGGAAATTTGCTTGTAAACCCCAAATCCGATCAACAGCGCCAGGGGCAAGATCACGGGAAGGACAAGAAAGCCCGACGCGATGCCCCAAAAAACAAAGAATGCTTGGACAAACGCCACCAAAGGAAGCCACCAGTGGGTGAGTCCGTCGCGGATGGAAAGCGCCAGAGCCTCCCGGATTCCCTTGCCTTCCAAAACGACGCGGTAGGGGGCGGTGAAGGCCATGCCCATCCAAACCAAGGCGAGCAGCAGGAGGGCCAAGGACTCGTACAAATGGGCCATGATGCGGTCCAACAGTCCCAGCTCTTCGATTACCCGCATCTGTTGCTCGGGAGAAAGGTCCATGTATTCGTTTTGCATGCCGGCCAACTCGGTGGCGGCGTCCACAAAGGCGGGGTCGTTTAGGTACAGGGCAATTTGGACGGCCATCAAAACCAGAAAAACGGTACCGTTGATCGTAGCCAATCCAATCAGGCGCGGAGCACGGTGGATTCCGGCAAAGAAGTCCGCGATCCGCGGGGTTCTCCCGGGCGAATCGATGGACAAAACCGGTTCGTTGGGTTTGCGGTCCAAGTCGGTGCCGTGCAGGAACGTAGCGCTCCCCATGTTCATCCAAGGCAAGACGGTCCACAAAACAAGCAAATTGAGGATGGGCACAGCCAGCAACAGGTGAATCGCCGTCAGAACCACCCCAAAAATCAGCCAACTCCAACTGTTGGCGTTGAATGCTTGTCCCACAAAACGAACGATATTTCCCATGCCGCCAAGGTACAACCAAAGTATATTTGCGGTGTGAAACGAACCCTTGGGATGGAGGCCTATGTGCCCAGCGGGCCGACTGCGGTAACGACGGGCACGTTTGACGGCGTGCACGCCGGGCATCTGCGTATTTTGAAGCGGCTCCAAGAAGTGGCGCATGCGTTGGGCGGAACGTCGGTGGTGGTCACCTTCGACCCCCATCCGCGGAAGGTGATCCATCCGGATTTTCCGCTGCGGCTCCTGACCACGCTGGACGAACGGGCCGACTTGCTGGAGGCAGCAGGCTTGGACGACTTGGTGGTACAGCCTTTTACGCCCGCCTTTGCGTCCTGGTCGTCCTTGGATTTTGTTCGACGGGGCCTGGTTGAACACCTGAACGTAAAGCGCTTGGTCATTGGGTACGACCACCATTTTGGCCGCAACCGGGAGGGGACGTTTGCCCATTTGCAGGAGTTTGGACCGGTGTATGGATTTGAGGTGGAGGAGATCCCTCCGCACGACGTAGAAGCGGTACGGGTGTCCAGCACCAAGATTCGCGCGGCCCTGGAAAGCGGCGACGTGGCTTTGGCGGCGCAGTTGTTGACACGTCCGTATTTCTGTTCCGGTGTCGTTGCCCACGGCGCGCGTCTGGGCCGCGATCTGGGCTTTCCTACGGCCAATGTTGGATCCATTGACCCCGACAAACTCTTGCCCAAAGACGGGGTTTACGCG
>JBIIBX010000191.1:0-2846 GCA_044239185.1 Schleiferiaceae bacterium
AAGCTACGTGACGCTTTCCCACTTGTCGCCCAAAATTCAGGCAGCCTTCGCCCGGAAAGGGGTGGACACCTCCGAATGGGCCACGCACTGGGACTACTACGACTTTGGGTGGTCCGTGGATTCCGCCGGCGTGCTGGAAATAGACCGACGTCGGACGGCTTGGAAAACATTTTGCCGCACGGGGGAGCCCACCAAGTTGGTCCCTACCGGGGAGTTGGAATTTGAGGGCTATGGAAACGACCCCCGCCGGTTGCGCCGGTATCCCGGGGTGCGGGCGAGGAAGGGGGGTTAACCCTGCGCTCCGCCCAACGGCAAATGCGCCAACGGCAACAGACCACCCAAATAGTACGGAACATCCAAGAGGGTGAAGGCTTTGCCTTTACGGGTCTGAATACGGTGGGTTTCGCATCCTCCGGCGTGAAGTCGGATCGCGCAGTCGTGCGGAGCCCGGTCCATGAATTCGTGCAGAGAACGCAGTTTCCCGGTTGGGCCAGACTTGATCTCAACCGGGATGAGGGCCTCTTTGTGTTGAACCACGAGGTCTACTTCAGCGGATGCCTGGTTCTTTTCACGTACCCAAAATGCCGGTTTTTGACGGGGAAAGGCAGAAATCAGCTCTTGGGTAACCACATGGGGAATCAATGCGCCCCGGTATCCGGAGTGAAAATCCTGCAGCGACAGCAGGTCTCCGAAGGAACCCCGTCCAAAATGCAGCAAGCCGGTATCCAAAAACTGAAGGCGTGGTTTTCGGTCTAAATCAATGGGTGCGGGCAGCTCTACAGAAGTGGTGGGATAGATCATGCGAATGAATCGGGCATCCTCCAACATCCGCAAGGCCTCGCCGACTTCCCGTGATCGGTAGTTACTGTTTCCAAATCCCTGAAAAGCAATACGTTGGTCTAACAAATAGGGAGCAGATTGAACCACATGGCGAAGAACACGGAGTTCGGTGTCGTTGCCGGCATACTTTTCCAAATCGCTGAGGTACGAGTCCCAGAGGTTTTGGTACAAAGGCTGCAGATCATTCACAGAGAGACCTTGGACTTCTGCGGCTACAATTTCTGGCATCCCACCAATCAAAATATACCGATGAAATGCTTCCATCAGCGAAGGGTGGGCCGTGGGTCGAATGGGGTATTCGCGCAGTGCCTCCAGCAATAAATACTTCCCATGTGCGGCTAAGTATTCTTGGAAATTCAAGGGCTCCAGGAACTCGAATTGCACCCGGCCCACGGGAAAACTGCCCACTTTTTTCAGGGCAAATTCAAGCAAAGAACCCGCTGCAATTACATGCAGTTGGTCCAATTGTTCATAGAAGTACCGTAGTAAAGCAATTGCTTTGGGAACCTCTTGAATCTCGTCGATGAAAAGAAGTGTTTTACCCAGATCCTCCGTCGGAATATTTCTGGAAAGCAGTAGGGCTTCCATGAGGGGCAAAGGATGATCGAAGTTTTCAAACCAAGCTTGATCGCTCCTTAACTCCAAATTCAGTTCAATGAAATGGGTATACGAGCGCCCCAAAGATCGAACGAGCGTGGTCTTTCCGACCTGCCGAGCGCCTCGAAGAATAAGGGGCTTTCGGTGGCTGCTTGCTTTCCATTCTTTAAGATTCTCAAAAACAAGTCTTTGCAAGTCCATTTTTTCTATTTTGTTACAAAGTAAGGGTAAATATTCGTAATTCTTGTCACAGAATAAGGGTAACTTTTTGTTTTTCTGTCACATAATAAGGGTAATTTTCCCCTTTTTCTGTCACAGAATAAGGGTAAGTGCCCCGATTTGCCCCCCGAGCACCCCGGAATCGGACCCCTAATCGGTCCCGGGAGGGTGTGTTTTTTGAGGGAGCAAAGCGGACCTCCAAACAACGCCCCGTACCTTTCCCCCATGAACCGCCTTTTCGCTTCCTTGCTGCACACGTGCCGTCTTCCGCGCATCCCGCTATCCCGCACCCTTGCCCGCGCGCTTCCCCGAACCCTTGCCCTCGTCCTGGCACTTGCCGTCGGGCACCCCTCCCTCTCCGCTCAAACCACCCCGCTGGACGCGTGGATCACCCCCGCCCAGTGGGACGCCCTGTTTCCCCGTCGGGCCGGAACCTACGGCGCCCATCCGCAGGGCTACAGTGCTGATTTTTATTCCTTTGCGCACCTCAAGCAAGCCGTAACGGAGCTGTCGGACTACACCGTCAGGATCCGGAAGAAGCCGGGCGTTTGGGGCAATCTGGTCACCGTCACCCGGAAGTCGACCGGCGTAACGTCCGTGTACGAGGCAGTGGACGCGGCGTGGCTGGCCCACCCCGCGCCGGAAGACACGGTGGATGTGGACTTTGCGGCCTTTGCCAACGAGTCGGACTCCTTGAACAACCGACGGGAACTGGCGGCTTTTTTGGCGAATATTTCCAAGGAAACCACCGGCGGATGGCAGCTCCCCGTGGCCGGCGGGTCTTTCGGCGACTACGCCCTCTGGGGCCTCTACTTCGTCCACGAAGTGGGGTACACCACCGCCAACAGCGCCGGTGCGTACAGCCAGCCGCATGCGGAATATCCGCCCAATCCGGCCAAAGGCTACTACGGCCGCGGCCCCATTCAGCTTTCCTGGAACTACAACTACGGCCAATTCAGCAAGTTCCTCTTCAACGACAAAAACGTGTTGCTCAACGACCCGGACTCCGTCCAACGCGACGGAGTGCTTGCCTTCCAGTCGGCCCTGTGGTTCTGGATGATGCCCCAGTGCCCCAAGCCGTCTTGCCACCAGGTCATGCACGACTTTTGGCTGCCCGACTCCACCGAATACGCGGCCCCCAAGATGTACGCCAAGGGGTTTGCGCACACCAACAACATCATCAACGGCGG
>JBIIBX010000192.1:0-2798 GCA_044239185.1 Schleiferiaceae bacterium
GACAACGCCGTTCCCCGCGCGAACATCGTGTGCACCGCTACCGGCAACAAGAACATTGTGACGGAGCGCCACTTCCGCATGATGAAAGACAAAACCGTGGTGTGCAACATCGGCCACTTCGACAACGAAATCGACATGGCTTGGTTGAATGCTTCCTACGGCAGCACCAAGGTGGAAATCAAGCCCCAGGTGGACCTCTACAACATCGACGGGAACGACATCATCGTGTTGGCCGAAGGCCGTTTGGTCAACTTGGGTTGTGCCACCGGCCACCCCAGCTTTGTGATGTCCAATTCCTTCACCAACCAAACGTTGGCCCAAATCGAATTGTACACCAACAAAGGCAAGTACCCCAACGAGGTGTTCACCTTGCCCAAGCATTTGGACGAGAAAGTGGCGGCCTTGCACCTCTCCGCCATTGGGGTGGAGTTGGAAACGCTGTCCGAAGACCAAGCGACGTACATCGGCGTTACGGTTCAAGGTCCCTACAAGTCCGACTCCTACCGGTATTAATCGGAGCGAGATCTCCTTCCCCAATCGGGGCAAAACAAAAAACCCGGCGCATGCGCCGGGTTTTTTTGTGCTCCCAAAACCGGGAGAAATCGCTCAAAATCACATACCAAAAGCAGCGCGGATGGCGTCGGTGGAATCCAACTTTTCCCACGTGAATAGGTTCACGGTCATCGTCTTTTCTTCCACACCGTTTGCCCCTGGGCGCTTGAACACCTTGGTCACGGTTTCTGGGGTGCGCCCCATGTGGCCGTAAGCGGCGGTTTCGGCGTAAATAGGCTGGCGCAAGCCGAATTTTTGCTCAATGAAGTAGGGGCGGAGGTCAAACAAGCCGCGGATGCGGTCTGCAATGGCTCCGTCGTTCAGCTTTTTGCCGTCTGCACCGCGCACCAACGCGGTGTTGTAGGTGTTTACATAGAATCCAACGGGTTCGGCCACGCCAATGGCATAGGCCAGTTGCACGAGTGCTTGCTTCGCCACTCCGGCAGCCACCAAGTTCTTGGCCACGTAGCGCGCCGCGTAGGCGGCGGAACGGTCTACCTTGGAAGGGTCTTTGCCGGAAAAGGCGCCGCCTCCGTGGGCACCCTTGCCGCCGTAGGTGTCCACAATGATCTTGCGGCCCGTCAAACCGGTGTCCCCGTGCGGTCCGCCAATGACGAATTTACCGGTGGGGTTGATCAGGTACCGAACGTTGGCTGTGAAGAGCTTTTGGATCTTGCGGGGCAACTGCTTTTTCACGCGGGGAATCAACACCCGCAGGATGTCAGCGGTTATGCGTGCCTGCATTTCTGCGTCGGCCACTCCGAAGTCGTCGTGTTGGGTGGAGATAACGATGGTGTCAATGGCTTCCGGCACGTGGCGGTCGGAATACTTGATGGTTACCTGGCTCTTGGAGTCGGGGCGCAGGTATTTCATGGATTTGCCCTCTTTGCGGATGGCGGCCAACTCGCGGAGAAGCAGGTGGCTGATTTCCAGAGCCAAAGGCATAAAGTTGGACGTTTCGTCCGTGGCGTAGCCAAACATAATGCCTTGGTCACCGGCGCCTTGGTTTTGCAGATCGGCCTTTTCAACGCCCTGGTTGATGTCTGCGGACTGCTCGTGGATGGCGCTCAGGATGCCGCACGAATTGGCCTCAAACATGTATTCGCTCTTGGTGTAGCCAATTTTGCGGATAACGTCCCGGGCAATTTCTTGGGCGTCGAGGTAGGTGGAAGACTTGACTTCGCCTGCCAAGACTACCTGGCCGGTGGTCACCAACGTTTCGCAGGCCACTTTGGACGACGGGTCAAACGCCAGGAAGTGGTCCACCAGGGCATCGGAAATTTGGTCGGCAACTTTGTCGGGGTGCCCTTCGGACACCGATTCGGAGGTAAATAGGTAGCTCATGATTCATTTATCGCGTTAAGCGCAAAGAATCTGCTCGGTACTGCAACTGGCAAAGTGCTCAAGATCCGGTCTTTAGCATTTTTTACCGTGGTTGCAATCGGAGCAAATCCTTCCACGCGGTTACAAAGGTACGTTACACAAGGGGATCCAAAGCGTGTTTGAGGTCGGCAATCAAATCGTCGGGGTGTTCAATGCCTACGCTTAACCGCACCATAGACGCCGTGAGTCCCAGTGATTCCTTTTCCGCGTCCGGCATGTCCGCGTGGGTCATGTGGTAGGGGTGCTGGGCCAGGCTTTCGTTGGAGCCCAAACTCACGGCCAGCTTGACGTGCTTCAGGGCGTTCAGGCAGCCAAAGGCGCCGGCCTCGCCCCCGCGGACGTCAAACGAAATCATGGCGCCGGGGGCCGTGCACTGCTTCGCGTAGATCGCGTTCTGCTCCGCTCCTTGTTCCGGGAATCCGGGGAAGTACACGCGTTCCACGGCCGGGTGCGACTTCAAAAAGGTCGCCACTATTTGGGCATTTTCGGTTTGCTTGGCCATGCGGAGGGCCAACGTTTCCAAAGACCGGGTCAACAACCAGCAGGTGAACGGAGAAGCCATGTTGCCAATGAAGGTGCGCAGTCCTTTGACCGCGGCCAGAACTTCTGCGCGACCTACCACCGCGCCCGCAATCAGGTCGGAATGTCCGGAAAGGTATTTGGTAGCAGAGTACACAGACAGGTCTGCGCCCCATTCCAACGGCTTCTGCCAGATCGGACCCATGTAGGTATTGTCTACGGCATACAGCACGGACGTCCCGTAGGTCTTCTCCAGCCGGCGGCGCAAGGTGTTCAGCCCTTCCAGGTCTACCATGGCGTTGGTGGGGTTGGCCGGGGTTTCGGCATGCAGCACCCGCACCTGG
>JBIIBX010000193.1:0-2796 GCA_044239185.1 Schleiferiaceae bacterium
AGGCAAAACCGTTGATGTGGGCGTAGTCGTTGTCGGGATTGGGTTGGTCGTACAAAGCGCGGACGCCCTGCACGGGGGCGGGGTCCAGCACAATGGTGCGCTCCTCGCCCACCTGAGCCGACGCCGTCACAGCGCCCATGAAGACGGCAGCCAGCACCAGCGACGTTTGCAGCGCGCGCATTACAGTTTAGCGGGTTCGTTCAACGTGAAGACCAAGGCGTCGGCGTCGCACTCTGCGTATCCGCTGGACGGATTGGCCAAGAACAAGACCGAAACCTGGTGCAGCTTGTGGGGTTCGTGGATGCCGTTTCCAACCGACGATGCGGGTACCCCGTTAATCAACGTAACCAAGTCGCTGTATTTCAGGGATTCCAGTTTCCAGTTGGCGGACGGACGGAGTTCTACCGCCCAGAGGTCTTCGCTGCTGGACTGGTAAACGCCGTCGCCGTTGTCGTCCTCGCGGAACTGGAGGAGCACGATGCCGTTGCTCAGGCCGGCTTTTTGCTTGAAAATGCCGTTGAAATAGACTTTGGAGGCGTCCGTGGGAAGGCCAAAGCCGTCGGTGGCGTCGTAGTCGTTGGCAAAGAGGTCCAGCATGCCAATGAGCCAGTCCCAGGCCACGGTACCGCCCATGCGGTAGTAGGAAGCGCCTTGGGCCCGCGGGGCCTCGTTGACCACGGTGAACTTCATGTTGGCACCGGTTTGCAAGAAGGGCGTCCAGTGGGTTTGGATGGCGGGGGCGTCAAAGGCGTCCAGTACAATGCCAGAAAGCGCGCGGGTTCCGGTCACTTGGACGGTGCTGCGCAAGGTGTCGGGCTGGCCAACGTACCACAGTTTGACGGCGCAGTTTTCCGCCGCAAACGTGGGAAACTGTGTGGTCTGACCCTCCCAGGTGGCGTTGCTGGCGTTGAGCTCCTTGGACTTGCCTTCCAGGCGCCAGCGGGAACCGCTTGTGGTGCCGCGAACTTCCAAGACCCAATCGGCCGAAATGGAGGTTTTTGCGCTGAAATGCACGGTCTGGCCGGCGCTGAAATCGACGGTGGCGGCAGACACAGCGAGTCCTTCGCGGATTTCGAAATTGCCGTAGAGGTCTTCCAAATTGGGTCCGTCGGGGGTCAGATTGCGTTCGCAGGCGGATAAAAAGAGCGCCACGGACCCGCTGAGGGCCAAAAGCGAGGCACGGCGGGCCCAAAGGGCCGGGGTGCAGAAAGGCAACTTTTTCATGGTCAATGCGGTAAAAGGCAAATTAGGCGTTAAAACGACTGGATGTAAGCCACAAAGGCGGACGAAAGGCTGGGGCCGGCTACCGCGTCGGAGGACGTGCGGTTGGCCATCCACCCGGCCACCAGCTGGGTTTTGTCAAACGGCTTGTAGGTCAGGGAAGCAACGGGCAGCACCTCGCGGTAGTTCACGTCGCCGCCCACGAAGTCAACCACCTGGTTCTGGGCGTCGCGCACAGACTGGTAGGCGTAGCCCACGCTTTGAACGGTCCACAGCCCGGCGTCCACCTGCAGGTCCGACCGCAGCTTGTACCCCACGTTGCACTTGAGCCACGGCTGGGACAAGGCGTAGTTGGGGACGTTCTCGCCGGCATTGGTGCGCCAGGTGCGCTGCAAACGGAGCAGGGCGCGCACGCTCCAGTTTTTGTTGGACCAGCCGCCCAGGGCGTCCAGGCGCGCGAACTGCGTGAGCGCGGCGGTTCCTTGGCCGCGAATTTCGGTGGCCCAATCCGCTTTTAGCAGCAGATTCCACGGTCCCAGGGGCTTGCCCGAGAGCGAGTGGGGAGTAGGATTCCACTCCGCAGAAAGTCCGCGTCGGTTGGGGGTGGCAATGCCGAAGGGATCCATCGTGAGGTACACCGACGGTTCCGCGCCCAAGGTAGGGTTCCACGCGGTGCGGTACAGGCTGGTTTCGCGGTGCAGGTCCATCAAATTGGCCGTGCGAAGCATGCGGTCGTTGCCGGTGCGGGAGAACGATCCGGGCACCGCATTCAGGTTGTAGGCCGTGGTCTGCGCCGACGGGCTGAAGAAGTCGGGCCCGATGTCTCGGTATCCGATGGACCAACGACGCCGGGCGCCAGACAGCGTCATGCGGTAGAAATAGTCGCCCTTGGCGGGAGCGTTGGCTACGGCCCAGTCGGTGCGGGAAATTCCTCCCTCTCCGTGGAGCTTTAAGCCCTTGCGGTTGACGGACCAACCGGCGTCCACCGTGGCTACGGCGTTGCGGTAAAAGAGCGTGGCGGCGCTGGTTCCGGGCACGTCTTGCACCAAAACGGCATTCGCGCCCACAAAAAAGGTCTTCCAGGTCAACGCGGTGCGGCCACCGCTGGCCCACTGCTCGGTTTGCGCTCCGCCCAAGGCCGGGCGTAACCGCATGGCGAAGAGGTTGGTCCGGTGGGACTCGGGGCCTTTTTTGTAGCGAAACCCCCACTCCACCGACGCTCCTTGGGTCCGCCAGGTGCCGTCGGGATTCATCCAGACGTCGTTGCCGGGTAGGGAGCGCTGGAACAGTTCCAAAGACGGCAGGACGTCGCCCGCTTGCAACAGGGGTGCTGTGCGCTGCATCGTGAAGGGCGTGAGCTTGTAGTCCAAGTCGCCTACGGCATACCGAAACCGGTTGTTGATCAGGCCTTTGACGGTGAGCTGGCGGACGTCGAACGAAACGCCGGATCCCCAAAAGCCGCCGTAGTCGTTGCGGACCCGAACCATGGCCTGCACCTCGGTTTGGTCGTTGGGACGAACGTTCATGCCCAGGTCTGCGAGCACGTGGCCGCTGTTCTCTCGGGGCAAGGTGGTG
>JBIIBX010000194.1:0-2789 GCA_044239185.1 Schleiferiaceae bacterium
TGATCCGTCGCGAACGAAGGTTTGCAGGTAGGCGATGCTTTTGATGAGGTTGCTTTTTCCGGCACCGTTAGGGCCGTACAGTGCGGTTTGCCGCACGAGTTTACATCCGTTGCACGGGCGTACGTGGTGCGCCAAGCGGGAGGAGCGACCCGCAAGGGTGTTGAACTCCACGGTAGTGCCGAACGATAAGAGGTTGAAAACTTGGAACCTAATGAGCATTGCGTGAATATTTCACACAAATATCCGAAATGTGGGGATAGTATTCGCTATTGCACCCGTTTAAATAAACGTTTGCGTGAAAATATTACTTTTTGTACGATTTTCAGGCTTACGCTCCCCTATTTGTGGTTTTTGGCCCTGTTTGGGTTGCAAGAAGCCCGGGCCACTCTCGCCCTTTTTTACTTTAAACTCTTGGCTTTTGGAGGCGCGTTGCCTGATCCGGGTGGGGTACCCCCGCCCTTTTTTAATTCCTCCGGTCCAACCCCCAGAGCAGTTTGTTGCGGAGGGTGGTGGCGAAGTCGTTGGTGAGGGTGCGGACGAGGCGGAGTTTGAAGTCTGCGCGGCGCAGGATGATTTCGGTGGAGGCGTCGAGGGAGTAGACGCGGGAGTCCAAGGAGGCGAGGTAGCTTTCTTCGCGGGCTTCCACGCGGAGGGTGATGGTGTCTGTGTTGGGGATGACGATGGGGCGCACGGTGAGGTTGTGCGGGGCAATGGGGGTGATGATGAAGTTGTCTGACCCGGGGATGAGGATGGGGCCGCCGCAGGAGAGGTTGTAGCCGGTGGAGCCGGTGGGGGTGGCGATGACGAGTCCGTCGGCCCAGTAGGTGTTGAGGAAGGCGTCGTTGAGGTGGACGTGGACGGAGATCATGCTGGTGGTGCCTTTGCGGGAGACGGCCAGTTCGTTGAGGGCGAAGTTGGGGTCCAGGGTGAGGCCGCCGCCGCGGGTTTCGGCTTGGAGGAGGTTGCGTTCTTCCACGGTGTATTCGCCGCGCAGGACGGCTTCTACGGTGAGGGCGGCTTCGGCGCGGGGGACGGAGGCCAGGAAGCCCAGGCGGCCGACGTTGATGCCCAGCAGGGGGATGCCGCTGCGGCCCACGAGGGTGCTGGCGTCCAGCATGGTGCCGTCTCCGCCCAAGCAGAGGACGAGGGTGGGGTTTTGGGCTTGGAGTTCCGCGGAGGTTTTGAAGGTGGGGAAGTTCCAGCCGGTGTTCCACTGGTTGTTGGCGCGGTCTTGGAGTCCGCGGTACAGGCACAGGGGTTCTCCGCCCCGGGACAGGACGTTGAGCATTTCTTCCACGTAGGGAAGGGATTCTTCGGGGAGTCGACGTCCGTAGAGGGCAATCATGGGGCGAAGGTAGGAAAGTTTGGCGCAGCAGGCCGACGGGGGCCGGTTAGAGGCTGAGGTAGTGGCGCAGGTGGTCCCGGGCGGCTTGGACTTCGGGGTCCTCGTCTACCGGGGGGAAGGTGCCCACGACGTCCCAGCCCATGCGGCGGGCAGATTCCGCGGCTTCGGTGGGGTTGGTGGCCTCCACGCGGATGTGGATGCGGATGCGGGCGGCGTCTGCCGCGGGTTCCAGGTGGGCCACCAAGACGCGCGTACCGCTGGCTTCCACGGCCTTGACGGCCTCTTGCATGCGGACCTCCGCCAGCGGGGCCTCCAAAAACACCCAGCTGCCGGGCACGGACAGGCACCAGACGTCGGACAGGGAGGAGGGGAGGGGAGGATTGGAAGGGGCCATGGAATGGGGATTGGGAATCTTACGGCGCACCGTGCGGTGCGGCAGGTACCACCGAAGTTAGGGATAAATCCACGCGGATTTTGAGGTCCAAGGATTCCAGCGTCAGCCATGCCCACTGCCCCCGAATTTCCTCAATCTGCGCCTCTTTCCCCATCAAAGCCCCGCTTTCCACGCGCACCCGGTCTCCGGCGCGCAGGGGTTCCACCTGAAAGTCCGCTTCCGGAAAGTCGTTTAGCCACTTGCGCAGCGTTTCGATTTCTTCGTCCCGCACCACCGCAGGTTTGCCCAGCCAATACAACCAGCGTACTACGGAAGGGTCTTGCAGCACCTCGGTTTGTTCCGACGGGGCCACCCACACAAACAAGTACGACGGCAGCAAGGGGCTTTCCACCCACTTCCAGCGGTCCGACCACTTCTTTTTCTCTTTTTTGAGCGGGCAGTACACCGTAAATCCCTTTTGGGACAGGCGTTCCAGGGCCTTCTTCTCGTTCCGGGGTTTGGTGTAGGCCACCAGCCAGCGTTCGTTTCCCGTCATGGTGCCCACTTACAACCGACCGTCCACCGCGTCTTTGGGCAAGAAGGCCTTGGTGTCAAAAAGCACAAAGGAGCGAGGTGCGGTGGTGAGGGGCACTGCGCGGAAGGCGTCGTGGGAAACGGCCAAAACTACCGCTTGGTACCGGGCCAAATCCACCTGGGGCGTGAGGGTTATGCCCAATTCGTGCTTGGCTTCTTGGGGATCCGCCCAAGGATCGTGGATGTCTACGGCAATGCCGTATTGCTCCAATTCGTTCACAATATCAACCACCCGGGTGTTTCGGATATCCGGGCAATTTTCTTTGAAGGTCAGGCCTAACACCAAGGCGCGGGAACCCTTGATGGCGTGCCCTTGTTGGATCATCAATTTGACCACCTTGCTGGCTACAAAAACCCCCATGGAATCGTTGACGCGGCGTCCGGATAGGATGACTTGGGGGTAGTACCCAACGGCTTGGGCCTTGTGGGCCAAGTAGTAGGGGTCTACGCCTATGCAATGCCCTCCTACCAAACCGG
>JBIIBX010000195.1:0-2780 GCA_044239185.1 Schleiferiaceae bacterium
CGGCGTCAACATCGGCGACTACGGCAAGGGCGAAATGGGCAACAAACGCCACGAACACACGTTTTTGGACCTGCTGCATGCCCTGGACGAGGTCGACGGCCTGGACCGCATCCGGATTTCGTCCATTGAGCCCAATTTGCTGAGCGACGAAATCATTGACTTTACACACTCCTCCAAGCGCTTCGTTCCCCACTTCCACATTCCCCTCCAAAGCGGAAACAACGAGATCCTGGGAAAAATGAAGCGTCGGTACCAGCGGGAGCTCTACCAAGAACGCGTGGAACGCATCTTGTCTACCCGTCCCGACGCCTGCATTGGCGTGGACGTGATTGTGGGCTTCCCCGGGGAAACCGAGGAGCATTTTTTGGACACCTACCGCTTTTTGGAACAACTGCCCATTGGGTATTTGCACGTCTTCACGTATTCCGAGCGCGCCAACACCGCGGCCGCGGACTACCCCGGAGCGGTGCCCTTGGCCGAACGCAAGGCCCGGAACCACCGGCTGCGGTTGCTCAGCGCCATCAAACAACGCGCCTTTTCCCAGCTCCACGTCGGCAGTGTCCGCCGGGTATTGTGGGAGTCCGAAAACCGCGACGGCCGAATGCTCGGCTACACCGAAAACTACCTGCGCATGCACCGTCCTTTCGATCCCAACCGCGTGCACACCGTGGAACACGTGACCGTGGGCGCCATTTCGGCCGACGGAACCCTGGAAGCCCTTCCTCTTTCCCCCACCGCATGACCCACATCGACGACGCCTTCTCCCGTGCGCTCGAAGCGGTAATCCGGCCCGTCGGTCGGTACATCGCGGAAGAACGCAAAAACTTTCAACGGACCTCGGTGGAAACCAAGTCCCTGAATGCGTTGGTGAGCTACGTGGACCAAGAAGCCGAAAGGCGTTTGGTGGACGGATTGCACCGGCTGCTGCCCGAAGCCGGGTTTATTGCCGAAGAAGGAAACGGAACACCGTCGCTGGACCGGTCGTGGGACTGGGTGGTGGACCCCTTGGACGGCACCACCAACTTCATCCACGGCATTCCCACCTACGCGGTCAGCGTGGGCCTGCTGCACGGACAAGATTTGGTAGCCGCCGCGGTCTACGAATTGGGCCAAGACGAGTATTTTTCCGCCGAACGCGGCCGCGGCACCCGCTGCAACGGTTTGCCCGTGCGCGTGTCTTCCACCTCGAACGTTTCCGACAGCTTGGTCGCCACCGGGTTTCCGTACTACGACTTTTCGGAAATGGCTGCCTACGCGGGCGTTTTGAACGACTGTTTCCAACACACCCGCGGCGTTCGCCGCTTGGGAAGTGCCGCCACAGACCTGGCCTACGTGGCCTGCGGCCGGTTTGACGCTTTCTTTGAACACGGACTTTCGCCTTGGGACGTCGCCGCCGGTATTTTGCTGGTGGAAGAGGCCGGAGGCCGCGCCACTTCCTTTGGCTCTCAGGCCCTTTCCCACCGGGACCTGGTGCACTGCCGGGAGATGGTGGCCGGCAACCCCGCTGTTGGTTCCGAGCTGCACCGGTGGACCCAAAACCGATTCCAACGCCCATGAAATTCATCCCCACCCCCATCGAAGGCCTTTTGGAAGTGCATCCCACCGTTTTTGGGGACGACCGCGGCTATTTCATGGAATCCTACAACAAACGCGTGTGGGAACAAGCCGGCCTCCCCGTTGACTTTGTGCAAGACAACGAGAGCCTGAGTTCGCGCGGTGTGCTCCGGGGCTTGCATTTTCAGTCTCCGCCCCGCGCCCAAGGAAAATTTGTCACCGTGGGTGCAGGAGCCGTGTACGACGTCGCCGTCGATCTGCGCGTCGGTTCCCCCACCTACGGCCGGGCCTTTGGCGTGGTTCTCACCGCTGCCGCCAAAAACGGACTCTGGATTCCTGCCGGGTTTGCCCACGGATTTCTGACCCTGGAGGACCAAACCGTTTTTCGGTACAAATGCACGGACACCTACGCCCCAGAGACCGAGGGCTGCGTGGCCTGGAACGACCCGCATCTTGCCATTGACTGGGCGGGCATCTGGCAGAGCCATCCCGCGTGCCAAAATTTGCCCTTCCTCCCCCAACTGAGCGCCAAAGACCAGCGCGGCACCGCCTGGGAGGCCTTTACTTCCCCTTTCGCCTGATGGAAACCTTAGAAAACGAAGCGACCATCCGCATTTTTGGCGCGCGCGAACACAACCTCCACAACCTGACCCTGGAAATCCCGCGGGAAAAGCTCGTGGTCATCACCGGGCTGAGCGGCAGCGGAAAGTCGTCCTTGGCCTTTGACACGTTGCACGCCGAAGGCCAACGTCGGTACATGGAAACCTTTTCCGCCTATGCGCGCCAATTCATGGGCAACTTGGAACGGCCAGACGTCGACGCGATCGAAGGGCTGAGTCCGGTGATTGCCATCGAACAGAAAACGACCAGCAAAAACCCCCGGTCCACGGTGGGCACGGTCACCGAGGTCTACGATTTCTTGCGGCTTTTGTTTGCCCGGGGCTCCACCGCCTATTCCTCCGCCACCGGCGAGGCCATGGTGAGCTACACCGACGCCGAAATTTTGTCCCGCATCGAAGAAACCCAGGCCGGCGAGACCGTCGCCCTTTTGGCTCCGGTGGTCCGCTCCCGGAAAGGGCATTACCGCGAGCTGTTTGAAAGCATGGCCAAGCAAGGTTTCTTGCGCGCCCGGATCAACGGCGCGGTAGTGGAAATCACCCGGGGCATGAAGCTGGACCGCTACAAAACCCACGACATCGAGGTGGTCATCGACCGCTTGGTGGTGG
>JBIIBX010000196.1:0-2765 GCA_044239185.1 Schleiferiaceae bacterium
TCGTGTTGCCCAAAAGCAAGGCACAAACCGTCAAAAAAGCAACCGTAACGGTTACCATCGACAAAGACCTGCAATACAGCGTGGGCAAAAACGTCGTTTCGGAAGAGGAAGTCGAGATGTACCTGCTGCAAGAAGTGGCCAACGACCCCGAAGCCGTCGTGATTTTGCGGACCGACGAGTCCGTTCCCACCGGCAAAACTGTGCATGTCATGGACATTGCCTACCGCAACAAACTCAAAATGGTGCTCGCCACCGACCCCAAGTAAGATGAACTCGTCCGTTGAACGCGACCAAAAAAACCACCGGGTGGCCGGATGGGTGGTGACGGTGGTGTTCCATGCGTTGGTTTTGGTTTTTTTTGCATTCTTTGGACTTACCTACCAAGATCCAGCACCCGAAGAAGGCATTGCTTTGGACTTCGGTTACGAGGACGAAGGATTTGGACAGTCTACCCAGTCTGCCGTAGAGCCCGTTCCACCTACTCCCGAAGACCCTACGGAAGCCACCGCGGTTACCCAAGACGTCGAACCGACCGATGTTTCTGTCAGCGACAAGCCCAAAACCAAGCCGGTAGAACGTCCCAAACCGACGGAAACCACCACGCAACAACCCGTTAAGCCCCAACCGTCCAATGCGTTGTCCAGCCGTCTCAATAAACTGAAAACCACCGGGACAGGCAGCGGACAGGGCACTACCGCAGGAGGGGGCGATCAGGGTAACCCGAACGGCGTACCAGGAGGCGGAAGCGGCGGCAACGGCAGCGGCACCCAAGGCACGGGCGACTACCGATTGGGGAGCCGAAGCGCCAACGTCCGACCCAAACCGATCTACGATTGCGAAGACGAAGGCCGTGTGGTCGTTAAGGTATCCGTAGACCGAAACGGAAATGTGATTTCCGCAGAAGCCGGCGTGAATGGAAGTACCACGACCGCGTCGTGCTTGCTGGAACGCGCCAAACAGGCTGCGCTGAAAACGAAGTGGCAATCCGATCCCGACGCGTTGGAAACCCAAATTGGGACAATCGTATACCGATTTGAAAAGAATTAACGTCCCTTTTCGCCATTTTTCAGCATGACATTTGAGGAAACCACGGCCTGGCTGTATTCCCAACTTCCGGTATTTCAGCACACCGGTGGAGGAGCGCACTACAAAATCGACCTGGAGAAAACCGAGGGACTCATGAAGGCCCTGGCCCATCCGGAGCGGTCGTTTTCCAGCATCCACGTGGGAGGCACCAACGGCAAAGGGTCTACCAGCCACCTGCTCGCGTCGGTGCTCCAAACGGCTGGGTACCGGGTTGGATTGTACACCTCTCCCCACCTGCTCGACTTTCGGGAGCGCATTCGCATAGACGGAGTTCCCATCGCCCAAGAGGAAGTTGTTTCCTTTGTGGAGGAACACCGCACCCATTTGGAAGGCTGCAGTTTTTTTGAGGCCACCGTGGGCATGGCCTTTGATGCCTTCCGACGCCACCGGGTTGACGTCGCCGTGGTGGAAGTCGGGCTGGGCGGTCGTTTGGACAGCACCAATGTAATCCTCCCCGAGGTAGCCGTCGTCACGTCCATAGGACTGGACCACCAAGCCTATTTAGGCACCACCCGTGCGGCCATTGCCGGGGAAAAGGCGGGGATTTTTAAGGCGGGGATTCCCGTAGTGGTCGGCGAAAAAGACCCCGAAACGGCCCCCGTCTTTGAAGCACAGGCGCACGCAGTTGGCGCCCACCTGCACTGGGCGGAAGACCTGGTCCCCACCCCTCTCCCCAGTGGATTACTGGGAACCTACCAGGCCCACAATGTGCGGTGCGTGCAAGCAGCACTCCAGCTTCAAACACGTTGGAAGATTTCGCCCGAACACCTTCGGATTGGTTTGCTGGAAGTGGTCCAGCGCACCGGCCTGCGCGGACGTTGGGAGGTCTTGCAGTCCCAAGGGCCCCGCGTCGTTGCAGACACCGGCCACAATGCCCACGGCCTGCGACCGGTGGTGGAGCAACTCCTCCAGGAATGCCCAGCCAATGGCAGCCTCCACGCGGTAGTTGGCACCGTGGCGGACAAAGACCCCAGCGACGTTTTGGCCCTCCTCCCCCGGGACGCACACTACTATTGGGTGCAAGCGGACTTGCCGCGCGCCCTGCCCGCCTCGGCCTTGGCCGAGCGGGCCGCCGAATTCGGCCTACGGGGCCGCGTGAGCGGCCCCGTGGCGCGCGGATTGGAAGAAGCGCTGCGCGAAGCGCAGCCCCAGGACCTTGTTTTTGTGGGTGGGTCGATTTTTGTGGTGGCCGAGGCCTTGGCCCATTGGGATGGACGTCAAGGAAATACGGCGAGCCGGCCGACGGCTTAGAAACGGTAGCTCAAACCTGTGGTGGTGCCAAACGTGAACGCCGGCACACCCGCAAAATCCGCCGGAAAGGCGTCGTAGTTGACAAAACCCGACGTCACCCATTGGAGCCGACGGGTCAAACGGGTCTGAATCCGGGTGTTGAAAACCATGCGGAAGTCGGCCCAGCGCAAGAGGTCGGGCTGGTAGTAGACAACGGTATTCCAACGGGTTCGGTCGGAAAGTTGGACTTCGGAACTGACGTAGGTGCTCATCCGCAAGGCGTAGTTCAGGACCCCCGTCTTTTCTTCCAAGTCAAATTCCCCCATCAAAAGGGGACTCCAGTAAATTTCCCACCCTTTGGCCTTGATGGTCTTGATGCGCGGCCCAAAACCCGCGTTGTACCGCTGGGCAATGCGCAAAGGGCGGTCCCGTTGGTACTGAAAAAAGGC
>JBIIBX010000040.1:0-10509 GCA_044239185.1 Schleiferiaceae bacterium
TTTCAGAGAACTGTGGCCCATCACCTATAGGAGCTTAGCTAGGCTCCTAGATAGCTCAATCACATTCAATGCACCTCGGTATCAAAAGGAGCACATCGTCTGGTCTGATTTCATGTGTTGGCTATTCTTCTTGAACTTACCCCATACCATAGCGAAAAAGTAGTTACTGTAGGGCACCTCTTACCCTGTTAACAGATTGATAGCTGGACCAATCTTACCCTAAGCAATGAACACCTCCTGAAATGGTTTTACATATTGAGGTATTGGCACGATACGGTTTCGCTTGCCCTTATTTCAGGCGCCGGACAGCGAAATCTGAATTCGGAGCTCTCGCACCTCTCGGTGCGGATAAAGCAAGTAGGCTTAGGCTAAGAAAACTCTTGATTCTTCAAAAATACAAGCCTCAAAAAAATACAGCAATCGTTCGGATTCAGGGACAAATCCCTTTATTGCCCCCCTCCATCCGGGGGAAGTGCCCCCGGATTGTCCACCGAAGCCTCGGGGTCATCGGCCGGAATGGGCTGGTTCTCCAAGAACAAGCGCATTTTACCCCGCGAGGACGTGCTGTACACAAAAGGCGATTGCCCGTCTTTGGGAGGAATGCTGCGCTTGTTGGCGTCGGTGGCCAGAATGGCATCCAAATAGGGTTTGTGCGTTGAGAAGAACTGAAGCATGTTCCGCTTGTAGAGGAAAAAATGTTCCAACTCGGCCGCGGTTTTCACATACAGGGTGAATTCGTCGCCCCGTGATTTTTTGCGCAATTCCAAAATCCCTTCCATCTCGCGGTGCAACGGCGTGCCGTCTACCCCGCCCACTACCAAGGGCCCTTGCGAGCGGAACGTCCGCAAACCAGCATCCCACGTGAGCTGGGCGTCGTCCAGGAACAAGGTGGTTCGCATCGGTTTGGGCAACTTACCTGCCACTCCTTCCTTGTAGTAGGACTGCCGGTCTTTCAGGTCAAGCGTTTGGTTGCACAGTTCGACGGCTGCGTCGGAAA
Source organism: Schleiferiaceae bacterium (assembly GCA_044239185.1). Classification (GTDB taxonomy): domain Bacteria; phylum Bacteroidota; class Bacteroidia; order Flavobacteriales; family Schleiferiaceae; genus CAMDTE01. Next base: position 998 of record JBIIBX010000040.1, read on the forward strand.
GGTAATCCCCGGGGGACTCCGTGGCCCATTCGGCCGCCAGTCCTTTGAGCACGTCGGGCTGAAAATGAAACTGCAGCGTCAGAGCCACCTGGGCATCCATGGTCGACTTTTTCAGGTCTGCGGTTATTTTTCCGAAGGCGTTCATCTCCAGCAGTCCGGTGTTCTCGCCCAGGCGCAGCTTTCCGGTTCCTTCCACTACGCAGGTTTCCGTATTGAGGGTCAAGACGTTGTCGGGGGCCTCGGGGTCCTCCATGCGGCGGCGGGTGGTCACCACGTACTGCTTGAATTCGGGCTCGTAGTACAAAACGCCGTACGCTCCAATCAGCTCTACCGATGCGCGGGCCCCTCCCCGACCAATAAAGGCCGCATAGGGCGCTGCGGAGTCTTGGGCGAGGTAAATGCCGTTGAACACCCGGTTCAACCCTTTGGCCGTGTCCCGGTTGGGCAGTTCCAACACAATGTCCGACGGGTCGACCACGCTTTTGGTGCGGAAATACTGCGACGACACCGACGGGCATTCGGCGGTGATGGTGGTGAAACCGTCGAAGGTCAGATGTTCCTGGGCGGAATACATTTTGGCTACGCCGTAAAACTGGAAATACGGGCTGATGGGAAAGGGCTTCTCCTTGCTCAAATCGCCGCGTCCGTAGGTGGTCCCGCCGCTGTCCGACTGCACACGGCTAAAGGCAATGGGCCACACTTTTTCGTTCACGTCCTCGTAGAGGTAGGTGGCCGTGCCGCCAAACTTGTTCCGACCCTCCACCAGCAGGTCGGCCTTTTCCAAACGGTGGTGGGCTTCCACCCGCGGGGCCACCATCTTGGCATTTTTGAGCGGTCGCATGTACGCTTGGGCATGGATGACCACGCGGTTAGAATCCGGAAATACCCGCGCGTCGGCGAGGTCCAAATGGGGAACGCCCTCCCCTTTCAACACGCTGGGACGCAAGAAAAAGACCGCTTTGGTCGCCTGAAAACGCAACGAATCTTGCTGGGGGTGCTCGGAAATCATTTCGGCTTGGGCCCCCACGGTTCCCTTGGACAAAGCCACCGATTCCTGCGCAATGTCCCACGTGGCGCGGTCCAACGTAGACGCATACTGGTTGATGGGGAATTGCATTCGGGAACTGCCCGCATTGCTTACGTAGGTGCCTTTACGCGTGGTCAGGTCCAAATGGGCCGTGGCATTGGGCAGTACAAATCCCCACGGTCCCGAATCCGTAGCCCGAACGCGGAACTGGGCCTGAGACGATTTGATGGACCCTGCAAAAAGAGCCAGGTCCCGCGCTTCCGTCTCCGACCGGTGCATGCCCAACACACCGGAGGCATTGAGTTTGTCTGGTCGGTAGATCAGCTGGCCGCGGAGCCATCCCGATTCCTTGCCATACACACGCAGCGAGTCCCGTGTGGTTCGCGCTTTCCAGGTAGCCGCATAAGGATACCACTGCACCTGCAAGCGCTGCCCTGTCATGTCCGGGTGCCCGGAGGTGGACGAACCGGGCAATGCCGTTAGCTGCGACTGGAGCGCCAACCCTTTGGTGGAGTCCGGAAACAACACCCAAGGTTCCGCGGTAGACCGCGTGCGGACGTACACCAAATCGCCCTTGGTTTCCAAGCCTTTCAAACTCAGCGAGACCTCGCCCACAACGGTGCCTTTGCCGCCGTACGCCGCCCAACCGGTTGTCGGAGTTTGCGTGGTGAATCCCAGGGAATAATCCCGTTGAACCCCTATTTTCTGAGCCATAACAGGGAAAATACCGGCAGACGTAAACACCCCGTCAAACTTCAAGCCTTGGGTGGAGGTGTTGTCCAGCGAATCAATGGCAAAAGGCGCTATTTCCACCTGGAATTTCTCCCGTTTGTACACCCCGCCGTAGGTGGACGGTTTGTCGTAATAGACAAACGACCGTTTTCCGCTCGTAAAAATGGGGTATTCGGTGTACCTTTTGGTACTCGACTTGTTCTGCGGGTGGTCAATTTGCAACCGGCCGTTGATGTTCTGGAGCGTATTGCGCACCTGAACGAGCCGCTTTCTGCCGTCGGTTTCCGCCTCAAACGACTCCACCGAAAACTTCATGGAGTCGATGGTAGCCATGGCCAATTCAAAGGGCAAATACGCAAACCGGAATTGCCGTCCGTGGAAGGTGAACCGACCTGCTTTGACGACGCCATCAAAGTCGAAGTCAAGTCCTTTTTTGAGAATAATCCGCTGTTTTTCTGGGTAAAAAGCGACTTTTTGCGAGTCGGACACGGCCAATTCGCGAATTCCAACCAAATCCATGTCTCCAGAAAGCAAACTGACTTGGGCATTCATTCCCGTGGCTACCTCGGACACCAGCTGAATGACGTCGTAATCGCGTTTGGCTTGGTCGTTGAGAATGTATTCCCGGACTTTGGGCTGCACGTCGATCCATTGCCGTTCCAAGTCGTAGCGCACAAACCCCATGACGGCCAATTCCATCATGAAGATTTCGCAGGCGGGTTCCCCCATGCCGTAAGCACGCGCCATGTCTTTCAGGCTCAAACTGTTGCTGTAGGAGGTGGCAATCTTGTCCACCAAATAGAGGGGGTTTTTGGCGGCCAATCCCTGCAAGGAACTGAACCGATCCCCCCGAAAATACTGGCGGCTTTCTACCACCATGGGCGCGGGCGTGCCCAAATTCAAGGTGCCTAAAAAATAGGCCGGTTGGTCGGTTTTCCAGTCGATCTTGTCCAAGTAAATATCCACGCCGTGGTAGGAATCCACAAAGGGGACCAAGGCCAATCCTACTTGGGGCCGGCGGATGCGGACTTCGCGGGTGGCGGGGTCGAACCGAACTTCGCACTTGGGATGGTGCAAGGAATCCCCCGAGGCAAACAAAAACGATACCCCGGATTGTTCCGAAGTCAAGGCTTCCGGAGTAATTAAGAAACGAGGAGCCCGCAACCGCAAAGCCGGTTTTTGGTCGTAGCGAAATACAAATTGCGCCCGACCCTGCCGGACCGAAGCAAAAAAACGACGTCCCATCACCGAGAATCCCCCGGTATAATCGACGCCCGGAAAAAAGTCCTTCAAGACCAGTTTGTCGTCGAACCCTTCGAACCGGGGAAAAGTGGCGCGTTCCTCTTCGCTTCGCACGCTCAACCGCTCTTCAAACCGACCGGCTGCCGGCTCGCGCAGGTACATTTTGCTGTACAACGTCGCGGTATCTGCCGTCCATCCGGGTTTGCTCACATCCAGCACGAACGATCCCAATTCCGCGTACAGCGAATCGGGTGAGAAACCCGCCCGGGTCCAAGAAACCAAGGTGCCCGCCTGGGCTTCAAGGCGACGTGCAGTGGGATAGAACTTGCCGGTTACTGCCTCGGCCGTCGTGGAATCGGTTTTGAACCGGCCGCGGATTTTTTGGCCATCCAATACCACGTACGGCAAGGGATCGGCCCCGTAAACGGCCGGTTCGTCCAACAAAATCCACCGCAAATTGCCGTCGTTGTACATCGTTTTTTCGTACCACACGAGGCGCCATTGCCGAAAGTGGTCCGTGTATTCCCGCAAGGGGGCTTTTTTCAACAATTCTTCCGCGTGGGCCAACCAGGCCTCTGCCACTTTCTCGTCTTCCAGGGCCGCCCAAGCCCGTATCACTTGGACATAATCCATCCACGGTTCGAGGTTGGTGGCGCGTTTCTTGACCAAACCGTTGGCCAATCGAATCCAAACGGCTTGGGACTCCTCCGGCAACTGCGACCAAACGGCCCAAAACGGCAGGAGCTCCGCATCTGCGGACTTTTTGTTTCCGTACAGCGAGGCAAACGTTTTGGCAAAGGCTTCTTCGAACTCTTTCGGCGCGGTAGGCAGTGTTTTTAGCGACTGGCCGAAAACCCCGGTGGGCGCGGCAATTAGGAACAGTCCAATCAACCCTGCTCGGCCCATCCAACGAGCCCCCGAACGGCCAACAAGGGAGATCAAACGGTTCATGCTCCAACAGGTTTGTGCAGGTCCATGCGGCACCAGCGGTCTTTCACCGAAGTCCGTTCAAAAACCAAGCCCAATTGCTCGGCCTTTTCGCGGAGCACGGGCACGTCCTCTTCGTAAAAACCGCTGAGCAAAAGGTGTCCTCCCGGCACAACATAGCCGGTGTAAGCCTCGAGGTCGTCCAGCAGCACATTGCGTTGGATGTTGGCTATCCAGAGGTCAAATCCGGGTTGAACCCAATCCAATTGAGGCAGAAGTGTGGCATCCCCGGTTTCCAAGGGCATTTCCGGGAAGCCGTTGTTGGACGCTATTTCGCGGGCGTTCGCCAGGGCATGTTCGTCGATGTCTATCCCCCCGGCAAAGGATGCGCCCCGCTGGGCCGCCAAAACCGCCAAGACGGCTGTCCCACACCCCATGTCCATGACCCTTTTCCCTTGTATTTCCATGGAAAGAAGAGCTTCGCACATCAAATAGGTGGTGGCGTGGTGCCCGGTGCCGAAGGCCATTTTAGGTTCCATCACAATTTCGTGCTGGTATTCCCCGGCTGCGGGTTTGGGGTGAAAAGGCGCTCGAATATAGAGATCTTTTCCTACCGCAATGGGCGCAAACGATGCCTCCCAAACCGCGTTCCAGTTCTGATGAACCATGCGGCTTTCGGTCCACGAAACCGGACCCAACGAGGCCGCCATGGGAAAGTCGGCCAATGCGACGGTGCGGTAGGCCGACTCGGGAATGTAGGCCCGTGCGCGGGTCCCCTCCTCCCCCTCGGGAAAATCAACGGTCTCAACGGGCAAGGACTCCAGGTCTGCTTGGAGCAATTCCAAGGCGGTGGCATCGGCCACAGAAATGTCCAAACAGATGTAATCCATGGAAATCGGTATGAAATTAGGATTGGCGCAAGGCGTCGAGCAGGGCCAAGAAATCGGATGCGCTCAGGGAAGCTCCCCCAATCAACCCCCCATCGATGTCTTTTTGCGAAAAAAGAGCGGTCGCATTGTCGGGTTTCACGCTGCCGCCGTACAGAATTGCCATGGTTTGCGCTGTTCCGCCGTCAAACCGTTCTTTCAACCAGGTTCGGATGCGGGCATGCATGGCCTGGGCTTGCTCGGGCGAGGCGACTTCTCCGGTTCCGATGGCCCACACAGGCTCGTACGCAACGACCACGTTGTGGGCCTCTTCGGCGTCCACCGTTTCCAAGGCCGTCGCCAGCTGGCGTTCCACCACCGTCCACTCCTGGCCGGATTGGCGCTCTTGCAGGGATTCCCCCACACACAAAATGGGCGAAATTTCGGTATCCAAGGCGGCACGGATCTTCTTTCCGATGGTCGCGTCGGTCTCGTGGAAATACGTGCGGCGCTCGGAGTGGCCCACCAAAACGGCATCCACTTCCAAATCTTTCAACATGGGCAAGGAAACCTCTCCCGTGAAGGCTCCACTCGCATTTTCATGGCAATTTTGGGCCGCTACGCTGATTTCCGGGATTTCCCACAGCCGCTGAACGGACCACGCCAAATGCGTAAAGGGCGGTGCCACTACCACATGGACGTCCCCAATGCGCTCGGGCGTTAAGCCCTCTGAAAGGGCATCCAACAAGGCCAACCCGTCGTGCGGGGTGGTGTTCATCTTCCAGTTTCCGGCTAGCATTTTCATGCCGTGAAGGTACGATTTGCACGTGGGTCCAAGAAACCGTACAGAACGTCCACAACGGCCTGCAACACCACAAAAACGACCGACAACCACAAGACACAGCCCATGATCACGGGGAGGTCCCTGCCGTTCAAGGCTTCCACCATCAACTTGCCGGTACCGTTCCAACCAACTGCGGCCTCTACAAAGACCGCCCCACTCAGCAGTCCGGCAAACCACCCAGACAAGGTGGTAACCAGGGGGTTAAACGCGTTTCGGAGCACGTGCCGCAGCACCAAGGCCGGGGTTTTCACCCCTTTGGCACGGGCCGTGCGGATGTAATCTTGGGCCAAAACGTCCAACGCCGACGAACGCATCATTTGGATCAATACCCCCAACGGACGGATTCCCAAGGTAAACGCCGGCAAAATGAGGTGTTTCCAATGCACTTGGACGGTCGTACCGTAGTCGTCCAGTTCCCGAAAATTCCCGGTCAAGGGAAGTCCGGTCCAGTCGTGCCAAAGGAAGGCAAACAGCCAGGCCACCACCAAGGCCACCAAGAAACTGGGCGCTGCCATGCCCAACGTGGAGAGCAATCCGATGGCGCGGTCCCACCACGAGCCGTGTCCCAATGCCGACAAAACGCCCAACGGAACACTGATCAAAACGGCGAAAAGCATAGAAGCTCCTGCCAGCAAAAGCGTATTGGGAAAGGTTCCGGCCAGCAGGTCCACCACGGGAATTCCCGGCCTTTGGTAGCTCGTTTGGAGATCGGGCAGGGCCAACGTCCAGCCGGTCTCTTTCTTTTGGACGGGGAGCAAATGGGCCAAATACCGAACATACTGTTCCCCCAAGGGACGGTCAAAACCGTACTGCTTGCGCAGCAATTCCAACTGCTGGGGGTCTTCGCGCTGGTCCAGCATCATGCGCGCCGGGTCCCCTCCTACTCCGTGAAAAAGGAAGAAAACCAGGGTGGCTACGCCCCACAAAATCGCGATGGACTGCCCCAGCCGACGCATCTCAGCGTGTCAACCGCTTTTCGGCCTCCGCGGCATGGGCATCGGGGTCCCAATCGGCACCCACGTCGTTGCCGTGGACGTGGGAAACAATGCGGCCTTTGCGCAAAATCGTCAAACCGGGATTGCCTCGGTTGATGGTCTTCACCGTGGTCCCGTCCATCAATGCCCATTCGAAAGGCGCATTGTGCTGGTGGGCCCATTCGGTGGCTTCTTCCGCCGTTGACGACGTGAGCGCTATCACCTTCCAGCCTTTTTTCTCCCATTTCCAAGCCGCGTCCGAAATGCGTTTGAAATTGGCTTCGTTGGTCCGATCCAACCGGTACAAAGTGACCCAAATGACTTTTTCTTCGGCCAAAACAGAAGCGGTGCGGTCTTCCCCGTCAATGACCAGGGAAAAATCGTGGATGGGAGGAACGTAGCCGTCTTGTACTTTTTCTTGCCGAACCAGGTCCGCTTGCAGTTCCCACTCGGGCTTTTCGTACCATTTTTCTTGGGTGTAGGCGGTGCCGCTCACTTCTATGCTCTCGCCAGACTCCTTGTGGATCAGGGTGAAAAAGGTTTCGTACACGGGCCCTTGAAGCCCCAGTTCTTCGGCCGACTTCATGGACTCTTCCACCACCGTACCGGGTTTATACGCCCGGAAATCCCACACCGGCAAATGGTTCAAAACGTGGTAGCCAAAAGCGGCCCCAGCCAGCAGAGACAGGCCCAAGACCGCACTCCGGAGCTTGGATGAACCCAAGGGGTGAATAAAATCCTTGCCCAACCACAGGAGGGCAATCAAAATCGACAAAACGACGTCTTTGGTGAAGGACTCCCAGGGAGTCAAAGGAATAGCGTCTCCGAAACAGCCGCAATCCGTGACCTTGTTGAAATACGCGCTGTAAAAAGTCAAAAACGTAAAAAAGCCCATCAGCAAAGCCAGTAGCCACAGGGTCCACAAACGAAAAGCTCCTACCAACAGGGCAACCCCCAACAGCACCTCAAGCAAAACCAAAAAAACCGCCATCGGCAAGGCCAAAGGCTCCAAAAAGGGCAAATTCAGTACGCTTTCGGAAAAATACTCTTCCAGTTTGTAGCCAAATCCAACGGGGTCGTTGAGTTTGATGACTCCGGAAAAAATGAAAAGGGCTCCTACCAGGATGCGGGCCCCTTGGGTGATGGCGTTCCACACAAATTTGTTCATAGCTAAGCTCCTTGAAATTTCATTTTTATTAACGCGAAAGCGGCGTAATTGATCATGTCCAGGTAATTGGCATCCACCCCTTCGCTGGCCACGGTCAGGCCTTGGTTGTCTTCGATTTGCTTGACCCGCAAAATCTTTTGCAAAATCATATCGGCCAAGCTGGGAATGCGCATGTCTCTCCAGGCCTCGCCGTAGTCGTGGTTCTTGAGTTCCATCAACCGAAAAGCCCGGTCGGCTTGTCGATCGAAATGGGCCAAGGCTTGGTCTGCGGTTAAATCCGGTTGGTCCACCACGCCCAAATCCAATTGAATCAATGCAGCAATGCTGTAATTGAGGATTCCAATGAATTCCCCCTCAATGGGATCCTCTACTTTTTGCCGACCCGCTTGCTGAATGCTGCGAATCCGATTCGCCTTGATGTACAGCTGGTCGGTAAGCGACGGAAGTCGCAAAATGCGCCATGCCGGTCCGTAATCTTGCAACTTTTTGGAGAAGAGCGTTCTGCACTCCTCCAGCACGGCGCGGTATTCGGTTTGCGTTTGAGTCATGGATTACCTTTGAACCACGAAGATACAATACACCCATGGTTCACTTTGTCCCTTTCCCGTCGGGATTGTACTCCTTGGAAACCCCCGCGGTCATGGGAATACTCAATGCCACGCCGGATTCCTTTTACGCCGACGGCAGGGCCATGCACCAAGCCGCCTTGAACAAGGTGGACGAACTCATTGCCGACGGGGCCGACTGGGTGGATGTGGGCGGATGCTCGACGCGTCCCGGGTCTACCCCCCCCTCCCCGGAGGAAGAATGGGCCCGCATCGAACCGGTTTTGAAGCATTTGGCCCAAAACCACCCCCATATTCCCATTTCGGTGGACACCTACCGAGCGGTTGTTGCACAAAAATCCGTTGAAGCCGGAGCCGGTTTGATCAACGACGTATCCGCCGGGCTTTGGGACGACGCCATGATCCCCACCGTTGCACGCCTTCGGGTTCCGTATGCTGCAATGCACCACCAAGGCCGCCCCGAAACCATGCAGCAAGCGCCGCAGTACAAGAACGTGGTTCAAGACGTTTTTGGATTTTTGGCCAAACGGCTGGAAGCCTGCCGCCAAGCCGGTATCCAAGACATCCTCCTTGATCCTGGATTCGGTTTTGGAAAAACAATGGAGCACAACTACCGCTTGCTGGACCAACTTCCCGTTTTTCATGCCTTGCATTGCCCCCTCCTGGTAGGCGTTTCGCGCAAGTCCATGGTCTACAAGCCCTTGGAAACAACCCCCGAGAACTCCCTTCCTGGAACAACCGCCCTGCACGCATGGGCCTTGGAACGCGGTGCGCACGTGTTACGCGTTCACGACCCGGCTCCTGCCAAACAGGTGGTGGAATTGCACCGCATCAAACAAAGCACACGGACCTAAGAGTCATCGGGCAATTGCTCCCTTTTTACCCAATGGGATTTTTGCCACACCCACCTTTGGTAGGTACGGGTGCTGTCCCACTGGGGCAGTTGTTCCACCATCGCTTTGAGCGAAGCGTACGAAACCACTGATCGACTGCCTGTTGCTGCATTTCCGCGCAGCCGAAGCCGCTCCCCAACCGACGAAACCTCCCAAAAAAAAGAATTCTCCCCTTGCCTCTGGGTGCAGTAGGCCCAGTTGCTGTCGGGCGTATTGAATTCCACCACCCACGACGAACGCGTGGTATAGACCGTGCAATGGGATGCGGGGGCC